>JAUWLJ010000170.1 GCA_030613705.1 Chloroflexota bacterium | reverse complement strand
GGCTGGTTGTTGATTTCAATTTTGCCTATAACCCTTCCTGCGCTTACAATTCCCGCTGGCATTGTCCCTTACCTCCACCAGAGAACCAGTTATCCGTACCTATCCGTGCTGGAGAATTACGTTACCCTTGAATTTGAGAATCTTTGGTTGACTCGCATATTCAAAATGGGTATAATCCTTCCACAATCTTAATCATCACAACTCTCTCTGGGAGGAGTAGGTTCTGAAGGCGCTGACAGAGAAGGTGTGGCCTTAGGCTGAGAGCCCCCGCAGACGCCTCGCCCCGAAGGTCGCCCGGAGATAATGCCGAAGAAATCAGTTTAATCAAGATTCACGGACGATTGAGCTGAGAGTAGAACGGCACGGGTAGCCCGTTACAGCGAAGCCCCGTCCCCCGCAAGGCGGGACTGGCGCTTGGTCAGACGGACCGAGGCCCTGATGTTGGTCGGGGTGCTGAGTGCGCCGGTCAGGAATGTCCGGTGAATAGAGGTGGTACCGCGGAAGTGACCCTTTCGTCCTCGTTGTGGATGAAAGGGATTTTTTGTTTAACAAATTATCGCTACTTCTTTTTCACCCAGTCTGGAGGTCAGCGTGTCTTTATCCAAGCATTACCATCCAGGTGAGGCAGAACCTAAGCTGCAAGAACTCTGGGAAATTGCGGGTGTTTACCATTACACATCCAAGGATGAACGAGCGGTTTATTCGATAGACACCCCTCCTCCCACGGTCTCTGGGGACCTCCATCGAGGTATGGCTGCTTATCTCTGGTATTATGGTTTGATCGACGGATCAACCTTCATCGCAGAACAAGTTCACTGGTTCAACCGGCATGGTCGGGCAGATATCGAAGTTATCGGCTCCCCCGAAGATATCCAATCCGTCAGGGTTGGTGGACAGGCAGTGACAGTCATACGCGGAAAATTTATTTTGTAACTTAGAAAATATTGCTTAACAATTGATCATAATGATAGGATCAACTTGGAGATATTAGATGACCTCATTTACTTTGCCCAAAGCTTACGATTTTAAATCCACAGAAAGTCGAATCTATGATTGGTGGGAGAAGGAAGGATTCTTTAAACCCAGCAATGATCCGAGTAATCCTGATTTCGACCCGAGTGTGAAACCCTTCGTGATCTCCATCCCACCCCCCAATATAACCGGCGAATTGCACCTCGGTCATGCCATGTTTGTTTCCATGGAAGATTTGATGATCCGCTACCAGCGCATGAAAGGCAACCCCACCTTATGGGTGCCGGGATCCGACCACGCTGGGATCGCCACCCAACTGCAGATTGAAAAAGCCCTGGCGAAGGAGGGGCAAACGCGTGAGCAGGTCGGGCGTGCAGAATTCCTGCGCCGCACCTGGGCCTGGAAAGAAAAATATGGCGGTATCATCACGCAACAGATTCGCCGCTTGGGTGCATCTTGCGACTGGGAGCGGGAGCGGTTCACCCTGGACGAAGGGCTCTCCCGATCGGTGCGGGAAGCTTTTGTGCGACTTTATGAGAAAGGTTTGATCTATCGCGGACCGCGCTTGATCAACTGGTCCCCTGGATTGAAAACTGCAGTCTCAGATTTGGAGGTGGAATACTCTGAGGAGCCGGGCACGCTGTATTATTTCAAATACATGCTGGCTGGGTCTGATACAGAGTTCATCCCTGTAGCCACCACCCGTCCGGAAACCATCTTGGGGGATACTGGTCTGGCTGTCCATCCAGATGATGCGCGCTACCAGGAATACATCGGTCAAGAAGTTATTGTCCCCATCTTGGGGCGCCGGATTCCAGTGATTGCTGATCAGTACGTCGACCGGGAATTCGGGACTGGCGCGCTCAAGGTCACCCCCGGTCATGATCCCAACGACTACGAAATAGGCGAACGACACGGCTTGTCTCTCATCTCTGTACTCGATGAAGCCGCCCGAGTAAACGATCACGGTGGTCCGTATGCCGGACAAGATCGTTTCGAGGCTCGTCAAAACCTGTGGGATGACATGCGCGCTGCAGATCTTGCGATCAAAGAAGAGCCGTACATGATGAATGTCCCCCGCTCTCAACGAGGTGGTGAAATTATCGAGCCCATGATCTCAACCCAATGGTTTGTGCGCATCCAGCCATTGGCAGAAGTTGCTTTAGAGACAGTGCGCGAGGGTCGTATTCGCATTATCCCAGATCGGTTCAAAAAAGTTTATTACAATTGGCTGGAGAATATTGAGGATTGGTGTATCTCTCGCCAATTGTGGTGGGGGCATCGCATCCCCGTCTGGACCTGTCAAGATTGTGACGAGGTGATCGTCTCCCGGGAAGATCCAAGCACATGCACTCAATGCTCAAGCGAAAATCTGGTCCAGGATCCAGATGTGCTGGATACCTGGTTCTCCTCTGGATTGTGGCCTTTCTCCACTTTGGGCTGGCCTGACGAAACCCCCGATTACAAATATTTTTACCCGACATCGCTGATGGAGACTGGCTACGATATCCTCTTTTTCTGGGTAGCACGCATGATCATGGATGGTATCGAATTTACTGGCGAAATCCCTTTTCACACGGTCTATTTGCACGGCCTGATCCGCGACGAAAACGGGCGCAAGATGAGCAAAACATACGGCAACGTGATTGACCCGCTGGTAGTCATGGACGATCTAGGCACAGATGCCTTGCGGTTTACCATGCTGGTCGGTTCAACACCCGGGAAGGATATGAACCTGAGTTTGAAAAAAGTGGAAGCGAATCGTAACTTTGCCAACAAGATTTGGAATGCAGCTCGTTTAATCTTGAGAACCCTCGAACAGGTTAAAGACATTGATTTCCCCAATCAGGAAACAGAACCAGTTCCAAGCCTGGCAGACCAGTGGGTATTAGCGCGCAGCTCAATACTTGCGCGGGACGTTGAACGGCTTTTCCAGAATTACCAATATGGTGAGGCCGGTAGACAAATATACGACTTCTTCTGGAATGAGTTCGCGGATTGGTATGTTGAGATCGCCAAACTGCAGCTGCTTGAAGGTGATCGCATGGCTTACACCACGGCGCGCACCCTGGTCCAGGTACTGGACACCTGCCTGCGCTGGTTGCATCCATTTACACCATTTGTGACGGAGGAGATTTGGGGACATATAAAGAAAGCTGCAAGTGAACTCAAGAAACCAATAGTTCCAAGTCATGGAAATCGATGGGAGCAAGCCCTGATCGTCGCCCGTTGGCCCGAGCCAACTCCAGAAAATCCCTGGGAAGCCCAGACGATAGCTGATTTCACCTTGATCATGGAACTGGTGCGGGCGATCCGCAACTTGCGCGCTGAGGAAAATGTCGATCCCAAACTAAAAATACCGGTAACGCTTGTTGGTGGTGACCGTACAGCTGTGCTCCGACGACAGGCGACCACCATCACTGCTTTAGCACGGCTAGATCCTGAGCAGACCACTATACTTGAGCGTCTGGTGGAAAAACCAGAGGGCCATATTGCTTTGGTCGTCGGTCAAATCGAAGCCTACTTGCCGCTGGCAGAATTAGTTGACCCAGCAGAACAACGCGCACGTTTGGGTAAAGATCTCTCTGAAGCCACCACCCAGATCGAGCGCCTCGAAACCTTGTTAGCTGGTCCATTTGCGGAAAAAGCTCCTGCAAATGTCGTTGAAAATGAACGTCATAAACTGGCTGATTACCAGGCCAAGGCAGAAAAGATAACAATCCAGCTCGCGGCTCTATCCAAGACCCAAAAAGGTTAAATTCGATACTACCTGCTCCGACAATGGTTCTCCTTGAACTAATAATCAAGTTATTGGGAATACGATGGAAAAAGAAAAACTCCTTGTGGGAATGGATCGTTAGGGATAGCTTCAAACATGAAGCTGAGCATGCAGAACAAATCAGAGCTTGGCAAAGCAGACAAGGATGGAGAAAATGAATATAGGTTTCGTCTACCCGCAAACGGAATTCGGAAATGATCCACTCGCTATTCGGGATCTCGTCCAAACCGCGGAAGGATTGGGCTTCACACACGTTCTAGCATATGACCATGTTTTGGGAGTCAATCCCGATCGATCTGAGGATTGGGATGGCCCGTACGACTTCCAAACTCCATTCCAATCACCCTTACTATTATTCAGTTATATGGCCGCGGTTACGAACCAGCTGGGATTTATAACTGGAATCCTGATCCTACCCCAACGCCAGACAGCTTTAGTGGCCAAACAGGCTGCCACATTAGATGTTTTATCCGCTGGTCGCCTGCGCCTGGGAGTCGGTATAGGTTGGAATAAACCTGAGTACACAGCATTAGGCGAAAATTTTTACGACCGTGGTCGCCGGATTGAAGAACAGGTGAGATTGATGCGCCAGTTATGGACCCAACCACTGGTTAATTACACTGGACGTTGGCACACCATCCCAGATGCAGGTATCAACCCCCTCCCGATCCAGCGCCCGATCCCGATTTGGTTTGGAGGGCACGCTGAACCAGTATTACGGCGGGCAGCGACCATTGGCGATGGGTGGATACCTAATTATCGCCGCGCGGAAGATGCTCAACCGACCCTCACCAGAGTCGAGGGTTATCTAGAGCAAGCTGGCAGAAATAAGTCCAGTTTCGGCGTCGAAGCCAGGATCCGCTATGATGATGGGAATCCAGCTTCGTGGGAGCAGCTGCTTGGAGGCTGGCAAGATGTGGGAGCGACCCATATTTCATTCAACACAATGCAGGTAGGATTTGATACGCCTGCCAGACACCTGGATGCCCTGCAGCTGTTCGCTACTACCATGGACATCGCACACAGGTAAGGAAGGGAGGTAATCCTCTATATGAGAATCAAACTGCAGGATACAAATATATTCGTGGAAGACCTCGGCAGTGGAGTGCCATTGCTCCTGATTCACGGTTTCCCTCTCAACCGGGAAATGTGGCGACCGCAAATTGAAACCCTTTCCGCCACTGCTAGAGTTATCGCCCTCGATTTACGTGGGCATGGTCAATCCCCTCCTACTGAAGGTCCTTACTCGATGGATCTACTGGCAGATGACTGTGCTGGGGTTCTGGAGGCGTTGAAAGTGGATCAACCAGTGGTCGTTTGCGGTCTCTCGATGGGTGGCTATGTTAGCTTTGCCTTCTTTAGACGCCACACAGAAAAGGTTTCCGGATTGGTCCTGGCATCAACCCGGGCTGGCGCTGACTCCGTGGAAGCAAAAATTAACCGTGACAAAGCCGCCCTGCTAACAGAGAAAAACGGGACCCAATCCGTAATCGACAGTATGTTGCCCATCATCATGGCACCTCAAACCTACCGTGAAAAACCAGAACTTGTTTCTCAGGTAGCGGGGATTATGGAGAAAACGTCCACCAGCGGGATGGTATCAGCACTAAAGGGTATGAAAACCAGACCCGACTCAACCCCAACCCTCGGACAGATTAAGGTCCCAACATTGATTCTCCACGGTGCAGATGACCAGATCATCCCGCTGAGTGATTCAGCAGCCATGCACCCTGCCATGCCAGAT
>JAUWLJ010000127.1 GCA_030613705.1 Chloroflexota bacterium | reverse complement strand
CTTCCAGTTCGGAGGATTCCTGGCTCTCTACGCCAATATAGTAGGGCTTATATTTCCCATCTAGATCAGCTGAGATTTCTCCAGGTTGATGAGCTTCTGCTGGTCGGATCGATATCGGTCCGGGCAATTTCCGCAGTATGTCATCATCGAAAGCGACGTAACCATCCGATAGGTCTCGTAGCCAGGCTGCTCCCAACCCTGCCGGTCTTCCACCCGGTAAATTCAATTGGTAATTACCAGTTTCCAAGCAGGTCAAAGTCCCCTTCATCCCTCCGCCCGGAGTCAGCAACTGCGTGATTTGGCTTTCACCCGGTTTCAGAGCCTCAATATCGTTTGTCATCGCATAATTTAAGAACTGGCAGACTGATTTACCACTGATCTCAAAGGTTGAGGAACCCTTCTCACCGATATTATCATGGTCATCGATATAAAAGAAATGGGGATAGCCATGCTTTTCAACTGGGAAATCGATGCCAGCTTTCTCAGCCAGGTTACGTACCCGTAATTTACATTGCTCTAATGTTTCAAAATCAACTTTTGTGCGCAGCAGTGATCTCCGCTTGCCCAAGATTTTATATGGGGTTGTGGATTGCAGCAAGTCTGCGATCACATCTGCTACTTCGACCATCTCTTCCTCTCGCAGGCCGCGTTGGGTCACCCAGGGTGTGCCCAGTCGTACACCCGAAGGGTTGAGCGCTGAAGCGTCCCCTGGTATAGTGTTGCGGTTTACTACAATTCCTGCCAGGTCGAGCAAACGCGCAGCCTGATCGCCGGAAAGCGGTGTGCCATCTGGTCCAGTTACCGATTTACAATCGATATTCGTCAGGTGTGTATCAGTCCCGCCAAATGGTATCCGAAAGCCGCGCTCGTCCAATCGATCGTTAAGTACCGAGCAGTTCTTTACTATTTGCTGCTGAAGTTCACGGAATTCAGCTGTTTGCGCCAGCTTAAAGGTCAACGCCAGCGCTGCAAAAACGTTGACATGTGGGCCGCCCTGTTCTCCAGGGAATACCGCCCGGTCAATTTGGCGTGCTAGGTCCGCGCGCGTTGTCAAGATACATGCTCCACGAGGACCGCATAGCGATTTGTGAGTCGTGAAGGTAATCACATCCGCATAACCAATTGGAGAGGGGAATTCTCCAGCAGCAACCAGTCCGGCTACATGGGCGATATCTGCGAATAAAATTGCTCCTACCCCGCTGGCGATCTCCTTGAACCTGGCCCAATCCACAGACCATGGATAGGAAGAATATCCAGCGATAATGAATCTTGGTTTATTCTGCCGGGCTAGTTCCTCTACTGCATCATAGTCTATCTGTTCATTTTCTGCATCGACCGTGTAATGCACCGCGTTGTAGTACTTCCCCGAGCGGTTTACCGGTGAACCATGGGTTAAGTGACCGCCATGCAGCAGGTTCATGCCCATCATCGTATCGCCTGGTTTCACCAGTGCATGGTAAACAGCATTGTTTGCTGGCGCGCCAGACAAAGCCTGAACATTGACATACAAATCATCTGCCTCTACACCGTTGGCCGCGAATGTCTCCGCACAACGCCGCCTCGCCAGCGCTTCTAGGATATTAGCGTACTCAACACCTTTATAATAACGTGGGTCAGAATAGCGTCGATAATGTCCCAGCCGGGCATCGTAGTCTAAAATTTCATCTTCGCTCAACCAGCGAGTAGCTTCTTCTGGATATCCTTCCGCATAGATATTGTGGAAGGCAGAAGCCAGAGTCTGGCGTACCGCCAAGGGAGCTGTACTTTCGCTGGGAATAAGGATTAACTTGCGATATTGGCGCTCTGCTTCCACCTGGATCAGCTCATCTAGATCAGCATCCAGATCAGCGATCGATCCACGATAGAGGTAATCACTCATGTGTGGCTCCTGTGAAGTATTGGGATTGGATGTAATTAATTCGAATTGCTTTTTCTATAGAGACTGCTTCCTCCATGATGGGATAAGCTGCAAATATCATTTCCACCCCCGTGAATCAATATATTTGTCGACCAATCTGATCAACGCGCAACCCATCAGGGAGCCTGGCTGGGTATTGAACATTGCCCATTAATTTTAGTCCCTACCAATCGGTAGGTCAAGTGATGAACGACACTAACAATGCAGAGTGTTTGGTGTGGTTTGCCCATTTCAGAAGGAATTTTTCGATCAAATCGTTCGACAGTGGGGATTAATCCATTCCCAGGATACAGGAGCGAAAATCTCTACCAGAATATCTCAGCCCAATGTGCTGGATGGTCAGTCCAGGAATCAGGGGGCAGCAGGTAAATTGGATTACGCACAGTTAAATGAGGGGAGACAAAGATATGATCGATGCGGTTCTTGCCTGACATATCCAGTCCATCATCATCGATCCCTGAAGGGTAGACATCCATCCAGGCGTTCTTGTAGATCTCATCGATGATAAGATAGGGCTCTTCATACGCCCTCAGGTTATAGTCTCCAATGGCGATCACGTCGGATTTTTGATCAGCCCTCTCCACCAGAGTCTTAGCAAAAACCATCTTGGCTTCTTCCGATCCATCCGGATGGACATTGAAAATTGTGAACTCTTTGCCCCTCACCGAGATCTCGACTTCTGCAGTGCCAATCTCGTCCTGATCGCTGTAGGTGAAAACCGTACGTGGATTTTCTAGGGGGTACTTCGATAATATTGCGGTACCGTAAGTCCCGGTGACCGTTTTGGGTCCATAATATGCATGATAACCGAGCTTATTGGCATAATAACGGATATAGTCATTATTACCGAGCGAGATCCGCGTTGAATCACTCTCTTGAAAACCGATGATGTCCGGATCAATTTCTTTGATCAATGCCACCTGCTCTTGATATGACTTTTCTCCCTTCTCATTGTTTGCCTGCTGGATATTGTATGTCATGACTTTGAGGGAATCATGGTTTGGAGTAGGGACCTGGTTCCTGTCGGTGAGAATTGCAGCGACGAACGTGGCGACAAATATGGCGCCCAAAAAGACCGCCGACCAGATCGGGCTTTGCCTTTCGCCTGAAGAGTCTGGCGACTTATCAAACTTACTGTACAGGAGCACAGCCAGGAGAGTGACCAATCCCAGGACCAGGATGAAAGGCAGCCAAAACTTATTCCGGAAGAAAGGGCTTATCGGTTCTACATAACCCCAAACATTCGAGAATATATTCATAAATATCAGCAGCGCCATCATAACCGCTCCCAAGAGAAAACCGGGAGCCATTTTGCGTGGAGTTGGATGCTCCCTGGCAATAAAACCGCTAAAGAGACCAAAATCGATGAATATCACTGGCAAGGACATCAACATCACTACCAATGGAATTTCCTGGTACCAGGTTGGGCTGGAGACGACCACGTATGGTGAACCTGGGGATGGTGGGAAGCTGACCGTGTGCGCCAGGATCGTCCCGATCACCGACAAAGTGAAAATTAAGTTCCATGAGAGAAGGATGCTGGACTTGATCTCCCCCACCCAATTCGGTCGGAACAATGAAATGTAAAGCCACAAAAGAGAAAGCAGGCTCACCAAGATAATGATCCGCTGGTAGCTGCCTTCTGTCCAGCGAGCTATCACCCCCGGGCTTGAGAGCATGAAGTAATAAAGGGTCAAAATCCCTACCACTCCGACCGCGGCCGAGTTTATACCTTTAACGGATTTGGGTGGTTCCGTTGACGGTTCCCACCTGAATTGAGTCAGCGTAAACCCGAGAAATATCGCCAGCAGCCAACCGAGCCATCCGTAATCACCTGTCAGGGAGAGATCGATCGTATAGTTCAACGTACGCAGTAGAACCGAAATTCCTACCGCTAGTGCCAATCCTTGGGCGGGGATCAACCACCGGCTGCCTTTTCTTGGCTGCGGATAAGTCACCAGCATAACCGGGATCAGAAGTAACGCCGCACCGCATGCCACACCTGCCGCAAGCATCCTGGGGAACGTATCCAGGTATGGGAGCATCCCCCTCCCAAACAGGAATAGGAGAAACAACCCCCACATTAACCAGCGGGGAACCCGCTTTCCAAATAGCAGCAGCAGCACTGGTGAGAACAGGAATAGAACACCGAGAACCTTTTCGTCCAATGATGTACTCAGCAACTCGAGAATGTAAATCCCTTCGATAAATGTTGCTATTGATTGAACAAATAACAAGAAAAGAATGCCAAAGCTCAAGATCAATATCCAATGTTTCTTCATCTCTGTGCCTTTCTGTTGTGCTTCTGAATTAATTCGTCCTTGTTGATCACCGATCGCGCTGCACTGGTAAAAGTATAGCCGTTTAATTTATTGGAAGGCAAGTGCATTACCCCTGTTTGGAAAAATCATAGGTAGGATGGTTCTTTTTCGTGATAAATATCACTTGCCACCTTAGTTATCACATGTTAGGATTACTTCGGGCTTAGGTAATTATATTCCATTTGATTTTCACCAAGGATGATTAATGTTTGAGATTCCGGATCTGGTGACTCGACTCGCAAAAGTCAGGCATTTTAGAGCCCTTCCACTCTCTGCCGTTCACGAAATTGTCACTTCAGGTAGCGTTCAGACTCACTCTATTGGCTCATATATTTATCACGAGGGATGGGAATGCGCTGGCTTATTCGTACTGTTCAAAGGGCGTGTGAATCTATGGAAAACTTGTTTTCAAGGACAAGAATCCATCATCTCAGTGATTGACCCGGTGATCATGTTTAATGAAGTCGCTGTCCTGGATGGAGACCCGAATCCTGTCACTGCTATTGCCTTTCAGAAATGCATCACCTGGAAAATTTCTCGAGATCGTTTTCAACCGCTGATGGGAAAATATCCTATCCTTGGAATCAGCTTGTTAAATATTCTTGCCAAGCGCAACCGAATGCTTATTTCCAAATATGAAGATCTGATTGCCAGACCTGTCAAAGCACGCACTGCCAAACTCTTACTGGATCTGAGTTCTTACGGCAGTCAACCTGTCGATCGCATTTCCCATTCAAATCAATTCTTAGCAGCCCGAATTTCGACAGTTCCGGAAGCGATCAGTCGTTCCATTAAAATCTTGCGCGAAACCGGTGTGATCGACTGCACCCGCACCGAAATAATCGTAAACTGTCCTGACAAATTGGCTGAGTTCGCCCAGGTCGATAACGAACTTTTTAAGGTTTAGCTTTTAGAAATTAGCCCCGTTCTTAAACGAGAGCGGGGCTTTTTCTATTCTATGATCTTTAATCTGCTAACTATTTTTGGGTAATTTGAGTTCTCTCCCTCTTAAGGGGTCTGCGATCCCCGTCGACAACTAATACTTAAAATCTCATAACCTCCCCAAGGAGAAAAAACGGGGAATCAGGCAGAATTATTATCACAAATTCCTTTTATCTATCAATATTTCTGATGTCCTGTCATAAATAAGGGCTGCCTAATATTTGATTTTAGACAGCCCTTCGACATTTAATGGATTTCTAAGTTTACTTTTCTTTAGGCAATTTGAGATTAACCACTGCGATCTCCTGGCGGATGACATCTATCACCACCCGCATCAGCAGGGCGAGTCCACCTCCGGTTAAGAGGATCCCACTTATGAATAGCGGAGTTTGCAGCAGGTTTACCCAATTCTCACCCTGGTAGGTATGTGATGATCCCGCCCAGACCGGCGTTGTCAGCAGGAGGATCCCCACCGCGATCGCCGCTAAACCACCAGCCGTGTTCTTATCTGTGCCCCCGTTATTCTTCGAGTAGCTAACCCTCTCCCGAATGCCAGGGATTAAAAATATCAGGAATACGATCAAAGTGACAACATTGCTGAAAAACTTCACATTCGCTGGTGTAGCCTTACCAAACAATTGTAGAGAATAGTAAAACTGGATGCCAGCCAGGATGGTGCCAATCACCAACACGATCAGCGCGTTGCGGAAGGCGTTCTTTTTACCTCTGGCCAGCTGGATCGTGACCCAAATTCCCACAAGTCCAATTGAGACTGTCGTGATAACCAGCCCTTGATATAACCACTGCATATCTTCTTTAATCAAGGCCCAATAGGGCGGATAATCCCTGGTGAGAAAAGCTGCGCAGGTCGTACCGATCCCCCCAAGCAGGTTCATGGCCGTGGTAAGTCCAAAGAATATAAGGCCCACAGTGCGTAAGACCTTACCTGTTCTATCGTTCATCTGCTCTCTCTCCTATATTTATATACTGGCGCTTATTATTCCTTTTTTGAATAATTATTAAGACCACAATTCATCAGTAGGATACTCAGGTGAGGGACCTCATGCCAGGATTATAGATTTGCCCTCAGGGTTGTGTGGACAGGTTCCAAGGGTTATCCGGATAATGACAGCGTTCACAAGGTGCTTGCAGCACGGTATTGTGCGATATCAGGGGGACTTTCTCCCCTTCTCTGAAAGGATCGATTATAAAAGTTG
>JAUWLJ010000244.1 GCA_030613705.1 Chloroflexota bacterium | reverse complement strand
ATTGCCTGGATTGACACTGACATCAAGAATATTGATCCGCGATTCGTATTTGGCATTCTTGGTCCTTTGCTTGATAACCTAAATGTGCGCTATGTGAAAGGATTTTATCGGCGACCGCTACGCCAGGGTGATAAAACTGTCGCTGGTGCTGGCGGACGGGTAACGGAATTAACCGCCCGTCCATTTATCAATTTATTCTTCCCAGAGTTATCGGGGCTGATCCAACCGCTATCAGGAGAATATGCCGGGAGGAGATCGGCACTTGAAAAACTACCCTTCTTTACCGGATACGGCGTAGAAACAGGTTTATTGATCGACATCCTCCAGGAATACGGTCTTGAAGGGATCGCTCAGGTCGATTTACTCGAGCGTATCCATCACAACCAGCCTTTACCTTCTCTCTCAAAGATGTCATTTGCCATCATGCAAGTAGTCTTCAACCGCTTAGAAAAGCGTCACAAGATTCACTTATTGGAACAGAGCGATCTCACGATGAACCTGGTCCGTTTCAGCAAACGCCGTGGATATTTTCTCGACCAGGAAGAAATCCATGAGCATGAGCGCCCACCAATGAAATCTATACCCGAATACCAAGATAAATGGGCTTTGACCACCGGTTGAAAAAATACACCTAATAAATCAAGTTTGGATGAATTATTGTTCATGACCATTATTGTATTGATCAGACATGGTGAGACCGATTGGAACATCGAAGGTCGTTATCAGGGTCAGGCTGATCCACCTTTGAATTCCCGAGGTGTTCTCCAGGCTCAGCACTTAGCTGTAGAGTTACGGAATTCAGACCTACAGGTTTTATACACCAGCCCACTTCAGAGAGCAAAACAAACCGCACAGATCCTGTCCGATGAACTTGGGATTCCTGTGATGGATGAACCTCGTCTCATGGAAATCCATCAAGGGGATTGGCAAACAAGGTTACGGTCAGAAATTGAAACCCTGTATCCGGAGATTTTCAAAAAATGGGAGATGAATCCGTGGCAGGCAACACCCCCTGGTGGTGAGCATTTATCCGAGGTCCAAACCCGAGTTACCGCCGCGATCGATGATATTATGCGTAGAAATACCCACCAAAAAATCGGTTTCGTCACACATCGTATCCCTATTGCGTTGATCAAAGTTCGCTACCAAGAATTGGATCCAGATATCGTGCGTTCAATCCATTTGCCAAACACTTATTGGGAAGAGATATCAATACCATCCCCTGAAGATAGCACTTCAAAAACAAAATAAGTTCACATCCTGATAAGGGAAATATTTGTATGTCAGACGAAAATCGCCTTCGCCAGCAGCTAGATTATTTGTATGGGATTGAAGGGGACCATACCTGGGTCGAGCTTCAAAAGCTGATCAAAGAATTTCATTCTCGGAACCCTAACCTCGTTGGGGATGAATTCCAATTGGATGAGAAAGACACTATTCTCATCACCTATGGGGACCAATTTCAAGAAAAGGATCGCCGGTATTTACAATCTCTCTCTGATTTTCTCAACAACCATCTTGGCGATTCCATCAATTGGATTCACATATTGCCATTTTATCCTTTCTCTTCGGATGATGGCTTCTCAGTGATCGACTATCGACAGGTAGACCCAGATATTGGGACCTGGGAGGATATTTCACTCCTCGCCAATAATTTCCAATTGATGTTCGATGCTGTTATCAACCATATATCCAGGGAGAGTACCTGGTTCCAGGCTTTCCAGCGGGGTGAAGAGCCTTATAAAGACTACTTCATAACCGTTGATCCTGAGACTGATTTATCTTCAATATTTCGCCCCCGAGCATTGCCACTATTAACACCTGTAGAAACAAGCCGTGGAGAAGAATATGTATGGACAACTTTCAGTGAGGATCAAATTGATTTAAATTTCGCCAATCCTCAGGTTCTATTAGAAATCGTTGATTTACTTCTTTTCTATATCGAACATGGCGCGCGGTTGATTCGCCTCGATGCTATCGGATATTTGTGGAAATTAATCGGCACATCTTCGCTAAATCTACCCCAAGCTCATAGCTTTGTAAAAATCATTCGCGGGGTATTGAATATTGCGGCTCCCCAAACAGGGATAATCACCGAAACGAACGTACCCCATGAGGAGAATATTAAGTACTTTGGTGAACCAGTGGTGGACAAAAACCTCATAGGGAAACCATTAAATGGGGATGAAGCTCAAATGGTGTATCAGTTCTCCCTTGCACCTTTGATTTTACACTCCTTCATTTGTGGAGATATAACAGCACTTACCAAGTGGGTACGTACACTAAAAGTCCCATATCAGAATACGACTTATTTTAATTTCATCGCCTCACATGATGGGATTGGAGTAATGCCTGCAAAAGGATTGTTGTCGGACGATGAAATCATGGCGCTGGTTGACCGGGCGTTATCACATGGTGGTGAAGTGTCATATAAGACAAACTCTGATGGATCAAAAAGTGTTTATGAATTAAATATCACCCTTTTTGATGCACTGAACAACCCTGCACAAGAAAATCCAGATTTGGACGTCAAGCGGTTTCTTGCCACGCAGGCGATAATGCTCTCTCTTGCAGGTGTACCGGGGATCTACATCCACAGCTTATTTGGTTCGCGAAATTGCCACTCTTGTGTAAATGACACGGGACGGACGAGGTCGATCAATCGGGAAAAATTTGATTTTGATGAGCTGCGCACAAGACTTGATGACCACGATAACATTCACAGCAAGGTTTTCCTCGGCTACAAAAAACTGCTCAAAATACGTCGCAACCAGCCAGCGTTTCATCCAGGAGCCCCTCAACGGGTTTCGAAGAGTAATCGGCATGTGTTCACCATTTTACGCTCGGACCTTAATCAGAAAACACATATTTTGTGCCTCGTGAACGTCTCCCCAGAAGATCAAGAGGTTACGATCGATTTGACATCTCTTGGAATACCAAACGCAGATTCCTTTCTCGATCTTTTGGAAGACAAATCTTATGCATCCGATAAAGGACAGATTACACAGGTGATGGCAGGATTTCAAACCATGTGGCTTTTGGTTGAAAGTCCACCTTCTTCAAATTGATCATTTCGATTACCCTTGATCTCCAATACTCTCCTGTCATCGGAGAAATACAGACGGGATTCAAATAAGTGAAAAAATCTAAGCTCTACAATATAATGTAGACACGAGCGTAGATGGATATATCACGATTAATGACCCAATCAATGAAATCGCAATCATGGGGACCAAAATCTGCGCGCATCATGGAAGCGGCTTTAAATGCTGTCGATCCCCGAACCGCGGTGTTAAATTGTTTGAAACGAGAAGATGCTCAGCTTGAAGTTAACCGCGAAATCTATGACTTGAAACCATTCGATCGAGTAATACTTGTTGGCGCTGGAAAGGCTGGTCAGCCAATGGCAGAAGCTGTCCAAGAAGTTTTGGGTGATCGCCTTGACAGCGGTCTTGTTATCGTAAAAGAAGGATACACAACCAAAAATGATCTCCCAGAACGGATCAAGATCGTTGAAGCAGGGCACCCTATCCCAGATATCCGTGGTGTGAAAGGGACTGATGAGATCATCGAATTGCTGGAGAATACCAACCAGAATGATCTGGTAATCAGTATCATCTCGGGAGGTGGATCCGCATTGTTGGTCTCTCCGGTCCCTGGAGTCTCACTACAAAATTTGCAAAGCTTAACTGAAATACTTCTTGCCTCTGGAGCAACAATCAATGAAATCAATACCTTGCGTAAACATCTTGATCGAATAAAAGGTGGTCAGTTAGCTCGCTTCACTTCTCCGGCAAAAATGATCGGACTTATCCTTTCCGATGTGGTTGGTGATCCTTTAGATGTAATCGCCAGCGGTCCAACTATCCCAGATGGGACAACCTTCGCGGATGCATTAGCTATCGTGGGACATTACCAGATCGAAGATCAAATTCCTGCGCCAATCCTAGAATATTTGAAACTCGGTGAGGCTGGTAAGGTAGAAGAGACTCCTGAACCCGGAGAGCATTTGTTTACGGATGTGAATAATATTATCGTCGGCAGTAACCGGACCGCCTCTCAAGCTGCTCTCGAACAGGCAATGAAAGAGGGCTTTAATGCCTTCGTTTTATCAAATTACCTGCAGGGTGAAGCAAGTCAAGTTGGGAAATTTTTAGCAACCATTCTAAGACAGGTAGCTATGCACAACCAGCCCCTACCACGTCCAGCCTGCATCATTGTCGGTGGTGAG
>JAUWLJ010000294.1 GCA_030613705.1 Chloroflexota bacterium | reverse complement strand
TTGGGAGATATCCTATTTGATGGGCATTGATGGCCTGAGCATCTTGTTAGTGCTCTTGACGACTCTCCTGACCCCGATCTCGATCCTCTCCACCTGGACCGCGATTGAAGAAAGGGTCAAAGAGCTCATGATCTTCTTCTTGTTGCTGGAAGTCGGCATGGTGGGTGTCTTCCTATCCCTGGACCTGTTCCTTTTCTATGTCTTCTGGGAATTCACCCTGGTGCCAATGTATTTCCTGATCGGGGTTTGGGGTGGCCCGAACCGGATATATGCCGCGATCAAATTCTTCCTCTACACCATGGCAGGATCGGTATTGATGCTGCTGGCGATCCTGTGGCTGGGCATCTCCCAGGGAACTTTCTCCGTCCCGGAGCTGCTCGCTAGCGCCTCGATCCCTGGAAATATTCAAATCTGGCTCTTCCTGGCTTTTGCGGCAGCCTTTGCCATTAAAGTCCCCATGTGGCCGCTGCATTCATGGTTGCCTGATGCTCACGTGGAAGCCCCCACCGCGGGTTCTGTCATTCTGGCGGGTGTCTTACTGAAGATGGGTACATACGGCTTCCTGCGCTTCAATCTCTCGCTGTTCCCCGTAGCCTCGGTCAAGCTAGCCCCGTGGATAGCAGTGCTGGCGGTGATTGGCATCTTGTACGGTGCCATGGTTTCTTATGCCCAGAAGGATGTCAAGATGCTGGTTGCATATTCATCGGTCAGCCACCTGGGATTCGTGATGCTGGGATTGTTTGCGATCAATTCACAGGGGGTTGAAGGGGGCATATTGCAGATGATCAATCATGGCATCAGCACGGGAGCGTTGTTCCTTCTCGTCGGTATGATCTATGAAAGACGCCATACGCGCGATCTGGATGCTTTCGGCGGCTTGTGGAAGGTGATGCCGGTTTACGCCGTACTGACCCTGATCGTGACCTTATCTTCTATGGGTTTGCCTGGTTTGAATGGATTTGTGGGTGAATTTACGATATTACTGGGTGCGTTTGGCTCAAAGGTACTCAACAACCCCTGGTTCGCTGTTCTGGCAGCTGTTGGTGTGATCCTGGCCGCTGTCTATCTGCTCTACATGTTTAATAAGATGTTCATGGGACCGGTAGACAAAGATGAAAACCGCAGGCTATTTGATCTTAATTTACGAGAAATCGTCACCCTGATGCCGCTGCTGATCCTAATCTTCTGGATCGGTCTATATCCCTCACCATTTTTCAATTTGATGGAAGCTTCGGTGACAAAGCTGGTTGAATCGATACAGGTCGCGGCGATAGCTGGGCTGCCGTGATGACTGAAAGAAGGCTCAAATGACCCTGGGAGAATTAACCGCCAACCTGATAAAAATCTTGCCCTTATGTATTGTCATAGTTTGGGCGTGTGTGGTCTTGTTGGCGGATCTATTTATTCCGAAAGAACGGAAGGCATGGACGGCAGTCATGGCTGCGATCGGTCTGCTGGTTGCCATGGGCTTCTCAATTGCCCAAAGTGGAGTCGATACTGAAGCCTTTGGGGGCATGCTGATGGTAGATGGCTTCTCTCAATTCCTGACCATTCTGGTGCTTTCTACCGGTGTGGTTGCCATTATGTTGTCATATGATTACCTGATCCGCCTTGGAATTCAGCGCGGCGAGTACTACGTACTGCTGATGTTCTCGATCAGCGGGATAATGCTGATGGCAATGGCCGCGGACCTGATCGTGATCTTTCTCGCTCTGGAACTGCTCTCTATCCCCTTGTACGTATTGGCTGGTTTCGCCCGACCGCGCACGGATTCAGAAGAAGCTGCGATCAAGTATTTCTTATTGGGGGCATTTGCCAGCGGATTCGTGGTCTACGGTGTGGCGATCGTGTTTGGCGCAACTGGATACACCGGGTTGACTGATATTCTCCAGTCCATTCAAAGTGGTTCTGTTGATATGTCCTTGCTGGCAATCGGGGCTGCTTTGATCCTGGTCGGGTTAGGGTTCAAGGTTGCTGCAGTACCCTTCCATATGTGGACACCAGATGTATATCAGGGTGCGCCATCCTCGGTTACTGCTTTTATGGCAGTGGGCGCCAAAGTTGGTGGTTTTGCTGCGCTAATGCGCATCTTTGTCACCTCTTTCGGGGTCCTGGCGATGGACTTCACCGCCGTGCTGTGGGGTTTAGCCGCCTTGACGATGATTTTGGGGAATGTGGTTGCGATTTCCCAGAAGAATATTAAACGTATGCTGGCTTATTCGAGTATTGCCCAGGCTGGCTATATCCTGATGGCTTTGGTTCCTTTCGGGCAGAAGGACGTCATCGTTGATGCGATCGCGGCCGCCTTGTTATACCTGATCGCCTATGCGTTTATGAGTTTCGCAGCCTGGGCGGTGGTAATCACTATGGAGAAAGCCGAGGGCGAGGGTTTGCAGCTCAGCGATTATGCAGGATTGGGCCGCAAGTATCCAGTTTTAGCAGCTATAATGACTGTGTCGATGCTCTCTTTCACGGGGATACCACCAACGCTGGGATTTATCGGAAAATTCTACCTGTTTCGCAGCGTCATTGATGGGGGCTTTGTTTGGCTGGCGATTATCGGTGTACTCACTTCGCTTGTCTCCGCTTACTACTATTTACGGGTAGTGATCTACATGTACATGCAGGATGGCGAACCAGTCGCCCAGCGTGATAACTGGGTCTACCTGACTGCAGCGGTGACCGGAGTGGGGATGATAGTTCTGGGTATATTTTCCCTGCCGCTGCTAAAATGGGCATACCAGGCTGCCATATCAGCCTTCTAACCAATACCGCCCTCCGAGTGTCATAATCTCGGAGGGCGTTTTCTTCTCCAGTCAGTTATTTAATTATTTATAAGGAAGTCCTGTACAGCTTGCGGTGTACAACGCTCAGAGCGCGCACCTGCTCGGCGGCATGATAAGAAGAGCGTACCAGCGGGCCACTCTCAACCCACCTAAAACCGATTCCGCGGCCGAATTCTCGCAGCTCCCCGAATTCCTCGAGAGTGTAATATCGAGAAATAGGCAGGTGTTTCTTGCTGGGCTGCAGATACTGTCCGATGGTCAGTATATCTACTCCCCAGCCGCGTTGATCGCGCATTACACTCTTGATTTCATCAATGGTTTCACCGAGGCCGACCATGATCCCGGATTTAGTAAGCACTTCCGGATCGAGCTCTTTGGCGTTAGATAATGTGGCCGCGGCCCATTCGTAGCGGTCTTGGGGCTGAACTGCCTTGAACAAGCGCGGAACGGTCTCCACGTTGTGGTTGAGTATCTCGGGACGGGCGTTCATAACGATTTTCAAGGCTTCCGGGCTGCCTTTGAAATCGGGGATCAAGACCTCGATCGAGCAACCGGGATGCAGCTCACGGATTCGCTGGATAACCATGGCGAATATCGGCGCTCCACCATCCTGGCGGTCATCACGGTTGACGCTTGTGATGACCGCATGCTTCAGGTCCATCGCCTT
>JAUWLJ010000154.1 GCA_030613705.1 Chloroflexota bacterium | reverse complement strand
GTTATCGAGGTTATTGATTTCCAACCGAATTTTATGTGAATTATTAATCAGCCAAGGTGGCTGAGTGGATTCGCGATTCATCTACCCCCGGTCGCACAGCATGTTGAAGTAGATGAGAAGCCAATTTTAGCCCCCCATTTAGATATAATGGGTCATAATAAGTGATCAGCGCTGAACCTGAACGTGGCTTAAATGGTTTATAGTTAGATGATTGTGATTCAAGGATCGAGAAAGGGATGGATAAGAAAAAAGAGAAATCTGGAAGTGCCTCTCGGGGTAAATTGATTAGTGTGTGGAAGTAGATTCAATGGATTAATATCTGTGGGAGCTGTATCAATGTTTGATAACATTAGGAAATTCTGGTCAAGGCGGGATGAACCAGGCTCTGGGGAAGAAGCTGAAGCGAGAAGGCAGGCAGCCTTATTTCGCCTGAGTGCAGAACTGGCCGCCGCCCATGACGAGACAGAAGTATGCCAGCGTGTTGTGGCAAGTTTGCATGACACTTTAGGCTACGATTTTGTGGCTTTCTTCCTGGTGGAGGAATCTACTGGCGACCGCGTTATGGCGGCGAGTGTTGGATTTGTTGACCCTCCTACCCGGTTAAAAGCTGGCGAAGGTTTGAATGAACTCGCATATTTAGAAGGACAGCTGCGCTACACCCCGGATGTCAGTCGTGAGCCGCGCTATTTTTACGGCATGGGCGGGTCGGAAGTGGATATACCGGTACGAATCGGGAATGAAGTGCGTGGTGTGCTGCTTGCCGAAAGTAAACAGCAGGCTGATTTTGGTCCGAAAGATTTCGAAGTGCTTACCGCCGCCTCACAGCAAGCTGGACTGGCGATCGAAAAAGCGCGCTTGCTCTCCGCAGAGAGGCAGCGGGCGGATGAACTGGAAGCCTTACGTATCACGCTAACTGAATTGACTACAGAACTGGAACTGCCGGTTCTACTGGAGGCGATTGTAGAACGAGCTTCTGGTTTGTTGAATGCTGCTGGTGGTGAGTTAGGGCTTTATGATGCCTCCAACCAAGATGTAGAAATTGTCGTCAGCTACGGTTTCGACCAGGATTATGTTGGCACCCGTCATAAGATCGGTGAGGGAGCGATGGGCCTGGTGGCGGAAACTGGGGAAGCTCTGATCCTGGAGGACTACTCTACCTGGGAGAAGCGCGCCGAGCAGTATACAAAGGACGAAATTCACGCCATCATGGCTGTTCCCCTGCATCTTGGAAAACGACTGATCGGCGTAATAACAGTCGTCGCGGCTGAAAGCGCGCGCAGATTCTCGGCCCCTGATGTTTATTTGCTCAAGTTATTTGCCCAGCAAGCCTCCATTGCTATCGAGAATGCACGCTTGTTTGAGGAAACCCAAAGGGAGATCGTGGAGCGAGACCGGGCAGAGGAAGAGCTGCGCAAATACCAGGAGCTGCTTGAGGAGCGTGTTGAGGCTCGCACACATGAATTGCGCCAGAGCGAGGAGCGTTACCGCACTTTGTTTGATGGCGTTCCGGTAGGCCTGTACCGCACCACTCCCGCTGGCGAGATCGTCGATGCCAATCCAGGGATGATCCAGATGCTTGGCTATCCTGATCGAAAATCTCTCTTAATGGAGAGTGCAGGAAGTATTTATTTGGATGAACAGGAGCGGATGGTGTGGCAGGTGGTATTGGAAAGGGAAGGAATCGTAAGAGATATCGAATTCCAACTGCAACGATATGATGGTAAGGTGATTTGGGTGAAAGATACCGCTCGAGCTGTAAAAGATGAATCTGGACAGACGCTGTACTATGGAGGCAGCATGGAGGATATCAGCGAGCGAAAAGAAGCCGAGTTGAAGCTGCAAAAATACCAGGAACACCTCGAAGAGTTAGTCGAGGAACGTACCAGTGAACTGCAAGCCAGCGAAGAACGCTACCGGACTTTGTTTGATGGCGTCCCAGTTGGTCTCTATCGTTCGACACCGGATGGCCAGGTTTTGGATTTCAACTTAGCTGCTGCGCAAATGCTTGGTTTCCCCAGTCGAGAAGCTGTCCTAGCTGTCGATCAGACATCTAAATGGTATATCGATCCAGAGGATCAATTGCGCTGGCGATCTGCTATGGAAGATGAAGGGGAAATAAGGGATTTTTCAGTCCAGCTACGAAGATACGATGGGGGAGTGATCTGGGTTAATGATTCAGCGAACGTGGTTAGAGACAGCGATGGACAAGCTCTTTATTATGAAGGTAGTTTGGAGGATATCACTGAAAGAAAGAGATTTGAAGAACAGCTCCAGCGCCAGAAAGAATATTTCGAAGCCCTATTTGTCAACAATCCCGTAGCCGTGGTAACAGCCGATCTGAATGGAGTGGTGGTCTCCTGGAATCCAATGGCAGAAAAGCTGTTTGGGTATTCTCAGGAAAAGGCTGTCGGTGCATTGCTGGACGATTTGGTGGCGAATGATGACTCGATTCGCTCAGAGGCATTTGGGTATACCAACCAGGTTCTTGAATTGGATCGTGTACAGGTGACCACCAAACGTACGCGAGAAGATGGTTCCTTAGTGGATGTAGAGTTGTTGGCGCTTCCGATCATTGCCTCGGGCGAAATATTGGGATTCATTGCTATCTATTATGACCTCACCGAGCGGATTAGATTTGAACAGCAGATTTTACAACAGAAAGAATATTTCGAAGCCCTATTTGTCAACAACCCAGTGGCCGTATTAACTGTCGATTTGGAAGCCAATATCATCTCCTGGAACCCGATGGCTGAGAAACTCTTTGGTTATACCCAAGAAGAAGCGATCGGACAACGATTGGACGCGATCGTGGCTAATAATCCTGAAATTAGTGAAGAAGCGCTTGATTTCACCGATCAACTGATGACGGTTGGCCGTTTTCAAGCCACCGCAAAGCGATCTCGCAAAGATGGTTCTTTAATTGATGTGGAGGTTCTGGCATTACCCGTGATTGTGGGAGATGAAAAAGTTGGTTATATCGGTATATACGTGGACATCAGTGAGCTACAAGAAGCTCAGCGCGAGGCGGAGGCAGCCAACCAAGCCAAAAGTGTGTTTTTAGCCAATATGAGCCACGAACTGCGCACACCTCTCAACGCAATTCTCGGTTTCACACAGTTGCTGGACCGCGATCGAAATTTAACCGCAGAGCAGCAAGAAAGTCTCAAGGTGATCAACCACAGCGGTGAACACCTCTTAGGGCTGATCAATGAAGTTCTGGAGATGTCAAAGATTGAAGCTGGTCAGGTTGTTTTACAGGAGAGGATATTTGACTTGTATGACCTTCTATATGGGTTGGAAGAAATGTTCAGCCTGAGAGCTGCGGATAAGGGATTGTCTTTGCATTTCAACTGGGCGGTTGAGGTGCCGAGACACGTGATCGCTGATGAAGGCAAGTTGAGACAGATCTTGAGCAATTTGCTTGGCAATGCGGTCAAATTTACCCACCATGGAGAAGTAACCCTGCGGGTCAGTTGCGGCACTCACTCGACTGAGTTAGCCCGCCTGCACTTTGAAGTGGAAGATACTGGTCCTGGAATTGCAATTGAAGATTTGGCGGTTGTATTTGAACCGTTCGTGCAATCCTCAAATGGGCAACGATTTCAAGAAGGAACTGGTTTGGGGCTATCCATCAGCAGACAATATGTAAATCTGATGGGAGGTGAGATTGACGTCCGCAGCGAGCTCAACGAAGGGAGTCTTTTCCAGTTCGATATACTCGTTGGTTTGGCGAGTGGGGCGGAACTGGAGAGGGAAAAACCATACCGGCGGGTATTGGGATTGGAAGCTGGTCAACCAACAAGCCGCTTGTTAATCGCCGAAGATCATGAGTCCAATAGGAAATTGTTGTTTAAATTACTGCAGGATCGGGGTTTTGAAGTCCAAGAAGCTGCCAATGGGCTGGAGGCGATCCAGATTTGGGAACGCTGGGACCCTCACCTGATCTGGATGGATATGCGAATGCCGGTTATTGACGGCCATGAGGCAACCAAACAAATCAAGTCCACCGTTAAAGGTCAAGGGACGGTCATTATTGCCCTAACTGCAGCGGCCTTTGAAGAAGAAAGAGAAAATGTGTTGTTAGAAGGTTGTGATGACTTTGTCCGCAAGCCTTTTCGGGAAGGGGAGATCTTTGATATGCTGGTCAAATACCTGAATGTGCGTTTTGTCTATGAGGAACTGGATTTAGAGATGCAACCCCCTCTTCCGAAAGCATGGCAAGACGATCTTATCACCCCAGCAGATTTGCAAGCATTACCTCCTGAGATATTATCTGAATTACAGGCGGCAACGATTACCGCGGATATGACCCAAATTCTCAAGGTAATTGAACAAATCTCTCTTCACAATCCTCTAGCAGCAGAACAGCTGGCTGGTTTAGCTAACGATTTTGAGTATAAGAAGATCTTGAACCTGATCGATGAATCCGGAGAAGATGGATGACCCAGAACCACCCGAAGAGTAAGTTAGAAAACTCGACAAAAGGGGATATATTGGTTGTTGACGATACCCCTGCAAATTTGCGTCTGCTATCTCAAATGCTGAATGAACAAGGTTATCAAGTTCGTCCTGTACCTGATGGACAGCTGGCCTTAGCTGCGGCGCGAGCAAAAATCCCTGACTTGATCTTGCTTGACATCCGCATGCCTGATATGGATGGTTATCAGGTCTGTGAAAATTTGAAAGCAGAAACCAGTACCAAGGATATACCGATCATCTTTATCAGTGCCTTGGATGCCGTACAAGACAAGGTGAAGGCTTTCACGGTTGGAGGAGTAGATTACATCACCAAGCCCTTTCATGTCGAAGAGGTCTTAGCCCGGGTTGAGACACACTTAACATTGCGGAAATTGCAAGCCCAGCTGGAAAGCGCTAACACGAAAATGGCAAAGGAATTGGCTTTTGCAGGGGAGATGCAAAAGAGCTTCTTTCCTCAAGAGATGCCCAATATCCCCGGTTGGCAGCTCACGGTTACCATGAAATCTGCTCGTGAGACCTCTGGTGATTTCTTCGATTGGATCCTCCTCCCACGTGGGTATGTTGGCATATTGATTGCCGATGTGGTTGATAAGGGAGTAGCAGCGGCATTGTTCATGGCCTTGAGCTGGAGCCTTCTTCGTACCTATGCAGGGAATTTCCCTGCTCACCCAGAAACGGTCCTCACTTCTGTTAATCAACGCCTAGTAGCAGATACCAGCGCCAAGCAATTTGTGACTGTATTTTATGCGGTTCTCGATCCGGCGACGGGGCGATTGGTGTATAGCAATGCAGGACACACTCCCCCCATAGTTGTCAATGCAAACACTGGAGATGTAATCCATCGACTGGAGCATACGGGAAAACCGCTGGGGCTATTCGAAGAAGAAATTTGGGAGCAAAAGGTTGTTGAGTTAGTACCAGGAGACTTGATGGTGATCTATACAGATGGGATTACCGAGGCACAAAACGAAGAAGGTGAATTTTTTGATGAAATCCGGCTGGTTGAATCGGTTCAAAGCCATCTCGAATCCCCGGCTCAAAACCTGGTTGATGCGCTGCTCACGGATGTGCAGAGTTTCATGGGGGAAACATCTCAATCGGATGATATTGCCCTGGCGGTTCTTACCCAGGAATCGGACCTGTGACATCTAGCTGCTTGGTTTTAACTTGAAAGTTATATTCAAGTTCTACCAAGTTGGCAGCTGGAAATGATGGACAATGAAATCCCCCTGACGAAAAGAATTATTTTGATTGCGCCAGGATTTAGCTGGGGGTGCTATGATCGGCGCT
>JAUWLJ010000265.1 GCA_030613705.1 Chloroflexota bacterium | reverse complement strand
TTTCGCCTAACACGCAGCGTATTTGTTGCGCAGATAAAAAGGAGAAATAAACATGTCCACATTCATCATGTTCGGTAAGTATTCCCAAGATTCGATCAAAGAGATCAGCGCAGAGCGCACTCAGAAAGCAAAACAATTAATTAGCGCTAACGGCGGTTCGGTCAAATCCGGGTATGCATTACTTGGTGAGACCGACCTGGTATTAGTAGTCGATTTCCCCAGCAACGAGAATGCCATGAAAGCCTCTGTTGGCCTGGCCAAGCTTCTCGGGGTTTCATTCTCCACGGCACCCGCGGTGAGCATGGAAGAGTTTGACAAATTGGTTGGTTGAGGAGTTCATTTCCGTTCCAACGGCATTACCTGCGAGCTCACCCATACATTGAGCAAAATCGCACGGCTCCAGAGAATTATCCTGGTGAGACCTGACAGGTCGATCAATTCTCAATCTAATTGAGCCTGAATGCCAAGATTGAAGGGTATTCGAACCGCTTTTTCACAACCCCCTACCGGCCATAACCGTTCGTCGACATCAATCGCGAGCGGTTTTTCTGTTCCGAGAACTCTCATTGCAGGATTACTTCATGATATCATCGGGGTGCAAAAAAAGGTAGAACCATCCTCAATGCGCTTGTGTACATCGTCGCTAAAGATGTCCCCAAGTCATTGAGCTGCATACAGCTGAGCTTGACAAATTCTACAGGAAATCAACAAAGGTACACTGTCGTGGAGAAACGATGAGAAAGCCAAAAGTTGCATTGTTTGGTGCCTCCGGTACCATGGGCTACCAGGCCTTCAAAGAATTGTGGAAACGCAGGGACCATTACGACATTGTCATCATGGTGCTGCCATCCGAGCGTAAATTGGGCTTGTTTAGAAAATACGAACGGGAAGCTCGGGTCCCAACGCTTGAAGGAGCCGGGGTTGCCGAAGGCGACGGGTTGAAAATCGTCTGGGGTGATGCCACAAATTACGCCGATGTTGAAGAGACTGTCAGAGGGGTGGAGTGGGTATTGGATGCGATGGCTTATATTTCCCCGCAGGCCGATTATCACCCCGAGGTCGCCAAAGCAGTCAATACCGATGCGATCGTTAACATTGTCAAGGCGATAGGTGCGCAGCCCGACGGAGCTGAACGGATCAAGTTTATCTACACTGGTACCGTTGCAGAAACTGGCAACCGCCCGCAGGGGATTCACGTGGGCCGGGTCGGAGACCCGCTCAAGCCATCCGTGTTTGATTTCTACGCGGTGACCAAAATTGCTGGCGAACGGGCAGTGCTGGAATCGGACATCAAGCATTGGGTTTCATTGCGCATGACTTTTATTATGCCTACCAACTACAAAGAATTAGTCAGCTTAACGGACCCCATCTCCTTTCATATGCCCATTGATGCTTACATGGAGAATCTCACCGATCGGGATGCTGGCATCGGTCTGGTGAACTGCCTGGATATCCCTGATGATTCTGACTTTTGGCGCAGGGTTTATAACATGGGTGGCGGTCCAAGAATGAGATGCCTCGCCTACACTTACGTCAATAAGAATTTTCAACTTAGCGGGTCATCCGGGGTGCAAGCTTGCACAGAGCGGAAGTGGTTCGCACTGCGCAACTTCCATATGCAGTATTACGAGGACAGCTTTATCCTCAATGATTACTTGCATTACTGGCGGGATTCTATGGATGATTATTGGCAGGTGATCACAAGAGATTTACCCTTGAGTCTTAAGGTTATCGCCTTCATCGCCAGATTTAGTTCGACAATTCGCAAATCGGTGGAAAGATCGACTTACAAGATAATGAGTGAACTGGCCGAGAACCACAAGAATGGCACCGCTTACTGGTACAAGAACCGCAACGATCTGCGCATTTCGGCCTTTTATAAAGACTATGGTAACTACGAATCAATCCCTGACTGGGGTGTGGATATGCCCGATTTAGATCCGGACCCGGAGTGGCAGAGACTCGATCATGGGTATGACGAATCAAAAGCGATCCTCGATTTATCCGACTTGCAAGGAGCGGCTCAATTCAGGGGTGGAGAGTGCCTGACGGAAGCATGGGATGGAGACATGCACACCACCCTGGATTGGAAATGTGCCGCCCAGCATGAATTTCAGGCAAAAGCGACCACAATCCTCAAGGCTGGTCACTGGTGTCCACAATGCATGGCACCGCCGTGGGATTTTGATCAGCAGGCTCAAACGAATCCCTTCCTGGCGCAAGTGTGGTACGCAGATCACGATCATGATGAAATGAATTACTATGCCGAAGAGAGTATCCATGATATCCTGAATGCTGATCTCGAGTGGGGTAAACGATAATCGATCTGGGTTGGGGGCTGTACTCTACTCAAATGACGCACGCTTGATTAAGACCCTCTTTGAGGAGCTGCGTGCGGGATCGATCTGGATTAACGATCCCCTTACCAACAATTATGCTGTCCTTGCGGTGGTATGAAGATGAGCGACAATGCTCGTGAACCTGGCTTAGAAGGATTAGACAGATTTCTTGAAACCAAGCATGTCCATTGAGATTTCTCACCAGAAGTCAAGGATTGGTGGTATCCATATTAAGATGTCTTTTGAAGCACAACTACGAATAATCACCTTATGAAATTTTTGGAGGCAAGCGGATGACAACCAAAGAGATTATTAGATCACAATATCAAGCTGCACTGGAAATGCTGGCTCAAGCAATAATTCAATGCCCGCCGCGCATCTGGGCCGACCCGCAAGATAAGAACCAATTTTGGCATATCGCTTATCATGCCCTCTTCTACACTCACCTGTATTTGCAGGTTTCTGAAGATGAATTCCTCCCTTGGGAGAAGCATATAAAGGACATCCATTCCTTAGGCTCGCACCCTCAATCCCCGCAGGATGAAGCGGCAAACAGGGATCCTTACAGCAAAGATGATCTCCTGGCATATGTGGATTTCTGCCGGCAAGAGATCAGTGCTCAGGTCGCTGCATTGAATCTGGAGGCTGAATCCGGGTTCGATTGGATCCCGTTCAACAAGCTGGAGCTCCAGTTCTACAATATCCGCCATCTTCAGCAGCACACTGGCGAACTCTGTGAACGATTGGGGACTCGGGCTGGCATCGATGTTGACTGGGTTGGTAAGGTACACGAAGACAAGTCGTGATTAGCAAAAAATGAAATACACTGAGATCAAGTTCAATATTTCCTAGCACCAGGGATGGATTTCATGAGTAAAATCCTTATCTGGGCTAAATGATTGGTATGGTATAGATGCCATCAACTTCGAGTTGACTTATGCCAGGTTGGTAATTTGTGAAAACAACCTTATTAACCACTAAACTTTATACTCCGCCACCTCGCCAGGAAATTGTAGATCGCCCATGCCTGGTAGAGAGACTAAACACAGATTTGAATGGAAAGCTTACCCTGGTCTCTGCCCCCGCGGGTTATGGAAAGACAACCCTGGTATTATCTTGTGTAAACTCGTTTCTGTTTCCTGTTGTTTGGTTTTCGATTAACCAGAAAGACTAAGAACGACAGGAGGTTTATCATTTTAGTCAGCATGTCAGTAGATATTCAAGCGCCCCCAGAAAAGGTTTGGCCGTATTTGGTCGAGCCGGAAAAGACGATGCAGTGGTTCACCGCCTTGAAGGTATTCGAGTACAGCAGCGAACAGCAGGCTGGTGTTGGCTCCACCTTCTACTGGTTTGAGGAGGCCAGCGGCAGGACATATAACCTCTACTTTGAGACGACTGAATGGGTCGAGAACGAGGTGTTCGCCTACCGCATGATCTCTGGTGATTTCTTCAAAAGCTACGATGAGCGTTGGGAAATCGATGCCACCGCGGATGGATGCCGGTTCACCTTCAATGATCACATTGAGTTCCCTTATGGACCCTTCGGCAAGATCATC
>JAUWLJ010000248.1 GCA_030613705.1 Chloroflexota bacterium | reverse complement strand
CTACTGGAGTTCGGTGAACCAATCTGGAAATCTTGGATCTCTAATCCCGAATCAGGATCATCAAAGTGATATCATCCATTTGGGGCCCAGTGCCCGCGAAATTATACACACCAGATAGCAAACTCTCTTGGACTACACGGGCAGAAAATCCCATCTGTGTTTGAATGATTTTCAACATACCCTCTTCACCAAGAAACTCGCCGCGTGGGTTTTGTGTGTCGAGCACACCGTCCGTATACAAGAGCAGCAAATCACCGGATGATATCTCCAGCGAACTCTGCTGCCAATTTGCTTCGTCGGATACTCCCAGCGGCATACCAGACCCGGAAAGTGTGGTCATATTCGGATTACCTCCTGGGGTGATGATGTAAGGTGGCGGGTGACCGGCATTGCTGTAAGTCAGTTTTCCACTGGATGGATCAAGCACCCCGTAGAAGAGGGTTACAAACAACCCGGCATCGATGTCGGTGAGGATGCGCTGGTTTGTTACCTGAAGGAGATGCTCGGGATGGTTGGGGAATTCTATAGCGTATGTGCGGATCAAGGTGCGGCTGAGAGCCATGAGCAGGGCTGCCCCCATGCCTTTATCGACCACATCTGCAATCACGATTCCGATCCGCCCGTTGGGCAAGGGGACAAAATCATAGAAATCACCCGAGGTTTCTCTGGCTGGTTTCCAGGTCGCGCTGATCTGCCAACCAGGGATCTCTGGTGACTGTTCAGGCAGCAGGCTGGCCTGCACCCGTCCAGCCAGGGCGAGCTCCTGGCGACGCAAACTAACAGTTTGTAAGGCCCGCGTGGCTTGATTAAGAAAACTAGCCATCTGCAAATCGCGCTCACGTAGACCGGCTAACGGTTCTTCTGACAGCTCTTCAGTGATCGTCACCACTCCAATTGGCCGCTCCCCTGGGACCATGAGCGGTATGGCGCGCACAACGCTTTGTTCTGCTTCCTGACCCCGCAGGGCGACCTGGTAGCGGTACGCGCGTGCCTCCAGCCGATCCGCAGCTATCGGGACTCCCTGGTCGATCCATGGTTCTTTATCGGCGGTGACATCCGTAGACCCGATCGAACGCAGATGATCGTCCTGTGGCGGGCGCAACCAAATCTGCGCTTCCCTGACACCGAAGGCAGCCGAAAGCCCCCGCCGCAGAAAATAAGCCGCTTGTTCCAGGTCCTGGGAAGCGTACATTGAGTTGATCGTAGCAGACAGCAAATCCGACCGGAACCCCTGGCCATCTTGAAGGATGCTGGCTTCAAGATAATCGATGGCTGAATCCCAACGCCCAGCCATCGCTAGAACCCGCCCAACCCGATCGGGTGAGAAGTGCTGACTTAAAAACTGGCGGTAGATCAAATTCTGCAGGCGGTACCGATTGTTAGCGACCCTTTCTACCACGCCGGTCAGGTAAAGCGGATCGAGGTCAGGAGAGAGGGGTAATGGAAGTGCTGCCCGTGGAACGCTGTCTTGTTCGAGCAGCTGCAGAATCCCTTGGAGCAGGTCGGGATCCTCTTCGATCAGGCGAATAGCTTCAATCAAGGGTGCGTACTGAAAGACTTCCTGCCGTAAAAACTTGTTTATTACATAGGCCACATCCCTGGAACCCAAGCGGCTGGCTGACCTGGAGCGGACTCGTTCGGTGCAGTGCTGGCTGATTCTGCGGATCAGATAGACGTCGCCGCTCGTGGCTGAGACCAGCTTGTTGATTGCAGGACCGGTCGCGCTGACGCCATCTTCGCGCAGAAAATCCAGGATCAGCGTTTCACTATCACTCTCTGAAAGATCTCCGATAAATACGCGGCGAGCGATGCCGCGGAAGGGTGATGACTCACCTACAGCGAGCGTTGCAAGGCTCAGAGCCCCAGAAACGACGACCGTCATCCGGCTATCCAGTATTTGCTGGTCCATGTATGCTGCCCGTAAGGAGGTGAGCAAAGCCTGGACTAGATCAGTGGGCAGGGCTTCCAATGGATCGATCAATAAGACCAGATCTCGCCCGATTGTTTCCAAACTGTCAGATAAGAAGGCCCGATATACCGCACTGCTGGCTAAATTCTCATCTGGCAGGGGCAGAGTGTGACCTGTTTTCTCAGTCAGGCGTTGACCAGTCAGTTGGATGAGATTGGCAAAGAAAGCTTGTTGGGTAGTGGCACGTATGCTCTGCAGATCGATGTAAATACAAGTCCAACCTAAGAGCTGGGCTAGATTCTGTTCGATGAACCGTAATAGGAGAGTCTTACCGCACAGCCGGGGACCCAGTAAGGCGCAGTAAATGCGCTCTTCCACGCATTGGGTGATCTGTTCAATAGCCTCACGGTGGTATCCAGCAGTAGATGGTGCGTCCAGGACTGGATTAAACCCGCTCATAGCCCTCGTCCTTTACTTTGCGGAACAGGTAATCGAGATCGTATGTTTGCTGTAAGACTTTGGTGAAGACAGGTGAAGTGAAGTAAAACTCTTTACCTTTGCGGTGGATGACCCCAGCCAAGGTCAGTACGTTGCAGGCTTCGTCAATATCTTTCTGGGGTAGGGATATGCCTCCTTTACGAAGAACATTGTCGATCTCCTCCTGGCCGAATCCCTTCGAACCAGCCTCTTTCGTTGACATCATCAGTGCGTAGATAAGCGCCTTCTCCCTATTTTCAGTGTTCTGCATGAAGGAGGTAAGTAAGTGGCTGGTGAAACCTTCATCGGCATAGACATCGATTAAACTTTTGGGACTGATCTCTCTTTCTCCGGTTTGATCCAGCTGTCTCAGCAGGATCAGGCAGTAATACTGGATCAGGTTGGGGTGACCAGCTGTCTCTTCGTAAATCCGGCTGATAACTTCATCTTCGTTTTTAAAACGCACGCGCAAATTCTCCATCGGGGTGACGACCAGGTTGCGGGCCTGCTGGCGGGTGAATTCACTCAGGCGGATTTCCTGTGTAAAGTTGTAGAAAGGCGAGTCGAGCATATATTGTTCCCGCATTGCTTCCCGGAAACCGGCGATGATGTACTGGCAGGCACCCTTGTTGGAGGAGGCGCGCAGCATGCGGAAGAGCTCCCAATCCCCTCGCTGCATGATAACCAGATTATCAACTTCGTCCAGCAAGAAAATGATTTTTGATTTGAACTGTTTACTCATCCTCTCTAGAAAATTGGGAAAGAAGAAGACATACTTCTGCAGTTCCAGGCGGGGGAGTTCACGGGGGTTGAGTTTGCGGACCACCTCGCGAATGTAGTCATCGGTGGATAATAAATCGCTGCATTCCAGATAAACCACTCGCGCAGCAGCTTCCTGCTCGAGTAGAATGCGCTCTGTTTCCCGCAGGAGGGAGGTCTTTCCTATGCGGCGAATACCCAGGATAGCGTGGTTGGTATCTGGGTTTGCCAGGATGCGCGAAACCTCATGCTCACGGCCGAAGAAGCGGCTGCCAGTGACCGGGGCACGGGTCTCATAAGGAGAGAGATATGAGATGGGTACCTGCGCGGAGATGATGTCTAACAGCTCACCGGTGGGTCTGCGGGAATGGAGCACGTTCTTCTGTTCTTCAGCGCCAATCAGAACCAGATTGTGATTGAGGTTGGTCTTGTGCCTGAAAAGGGGGAAACTGTTGCCATCGATGATGACCAGCACGATCTGACGGGTCAGATTGCGCTCACGCAGCACATCTCCCAGGCTCTCCATCACATGCTGGGAGGAGATTCCGTCCAGGTCTTGAGTCTGGACCCAAATGACAGGCGTGCGGCTGGAAAGGCGCAGCTTCCAGGATGACAGATCCATATAGAACAGCTGGTAATCCATGCTTGGCTTACCAGTGCGCACGGAATAACCGAGCTCTTCATGGAAGAGACGCAGCATTGATGGCCACTCATTACCCATAAGTCTGCTCCATTATTGTTTATCAGCGTTGTATCGAACGTGGGAGAATTATAAACGAAGGTTATTCGAATTGTAGATCAATGAGCTGTTAGATCGCTGACTGATTAGGGATATTCCTTTGGTAAAATGGCCAGATGGTTGCTGGCGAATGGCAATTATTCAGAGAGAATATCTAGGAATTGATTACTTGCTAATTTGATCGGAAAATTTTTGAAAATCATGATAAAAATAACAGTATGGTTTTATTGATTAACAATAACAGAGATCACAGGTAGTCAAGTGATTAATTATGGATTCTGGATTAGCTTACATT
>JAUWLJ010000059.1 GCA_030613705.1 Chloroflexota bacterium | reverse complement strand
AGACACTTCGCGGGATCATCTGTTGCTTCAACAGGGTATACAGATTCATGCCCATGTTGATCAATGAACCGCACACCAAACTTATTCAGGGTTTCAATACTTTCAACCCACGTGCCCAGCATGCGTACACTCAAGCCGCTTGCCGCAAACCGCGCCGCAAACAGACTTGCCATGGCTCCTGTACCGACTACAAGTATGGGAGGCGTCTGAGAAACCATTGGGGAATTTACCTGCATATCACTGGCGATGGATCACAACTTAAACTTGGTTTAGTTTCCAATCTCTGACATCAAGATCATCCATTCCTCGTCTGGCATATCCATGGTGTGTTCTGCTGCAGGAAAACTGCCAGCATCAATGTCCGAGATGAATTCATTAAAAGCGAGTTCCATCTCACTGGAAAAATCAGCATATTTCCGCACGAATTTGGGTGTAAAACGATCAAAAAGACCCAGCAAATCGTGTGTCACTAAAACCTGACCATCACAACCGCTGCCTGCTCCTATTCCAATCGTTGGGATGTCTAGCTTTTCCGAAATCAATTCAGCCAAACGTCCTGGAACAGATTCCAGGACCAGGCTAAAACAACCAGCATCCTGGAGCAAGAGAGCATCTTCATATAGACGCTTAGCTGCTGCTGCTGTTTTTCCTTGGGCACGGAATCCTCCAAATAAATTGACGCTTTGGGGAGTCAAGCCGATATGTCCAACGACCGGGATACCGGCGCTGATTATCGACCGGATGCTATCCGCTCGTTCCCGGCCGCCTTCTAATTTAACCGCATCCATACCACCCTCTTGCAAAAACCGGCCGGCATTTCTAACGGCTTCTTCAACCGATACCTGATAGGACATAAATGGCATATCACCAATTAACAGTGCATATTTTGCGCCGCGCGCGACCGCCCGGCAATGGTGAAGCATCTCCTCCATGGTGACCCGGAGAGTATTTTCATACCCCAAGACAACCATGCCGAGTGAATCCCCCACCAGTATTGAATCAATGCCGACGCGATCCATGATTAGGGCTGTCGGATAATCATACGCAGTCAGAACACTGATTGGATCACCACGAGCCTTCTTCCGCTGAAACACTTTCGTTGTTATTTTTCTGCGGTTCGCGACTAGGGGTTCTGAGGAAACACTAGGGATTGTTGACACGGTACCCTCCTTTGTTTAGTGGTAGGGGCCGAGGATTTAGATGGAGGATGCTGCCTGTGATTATTGAAAATAATCGAATTAATCACACCAACCAAATCTTTGGTAAAGTATATTAAGGTGGATTCACCCAGTCCTGGTCATGCATGATCCAGGCTGGTAACTAATTATCTCTAATTTCTCTAATTTTGACAAGGTATTCATTCCGCATACCCCATACGCTGCAAAGCAGGCACAAATATATTCGTGAAGCCTTCAAGCTGGGAGGGAGTGAAAACGCGCCTGAAACGTTCAGGCTCACCCTTACTGAAATGAGTGCCGATGCGCTCGGCACCACCTTGCTCTGGACGGTATTGGTCAAACACATGATCGGCTTTACCTTGATCGATCTCCAGAGATAAATAATCAACTAATCGTTCACTTTCCGCTCCAAAATCTGCCACAAAATCCTCGTACCGGACAATCAACACTCCTTCTATTTTCGACCACACTTGCCAAATATCCACATAGAAATCAATAAACGCGGCAGCTGATTCCAGGGTTTCAAGGTGAGAGAATGCATTCGGGCGATCATTTATTAACCCCTGTTGACCGTACTCATAAGCGGAAAGCATCGTTGCGCGCGGATCGCGGAAAATGTAGATCGTTTTGATCATCTGCTTACGTAGCATCCAACGGGTGAAGCTTGTCGGTCCAGCATGGGTCTTAATGACATATTTATTACCCAGCAACGTAGGAAAAAATACCGGCATCAAACGGTATGGTTTAAGTGTGCTGATATTGCAATTTACTTCGGTCAAGAAACGCTGCAAGCGAAATTGTTCGCGAATTGAGCGCGCATTTTGTCCCCCACTCGCAACCACTAAATCATGAACCAGATTATAGTACCATCCCGAGCCTGCGCGGGGCATGCCTGCTGAGATGATCAGCTTCGAGTTCACAAGGGTACATCTCCGGTATATTTACTTACTAATTCTTGTTTTTCAGGTGGGGATAAAAAAGCCACCTCAAGAGCATTGCGCTGTGCTTGGTGAATCTGGTCTTTGGTTAGACCTGCTGCCGGTGCTGCAACCTCGTATTCATAAGTCAAATCTATGCCGCTAATGCCAGGATCATCTGTGTTAATTGTCGCCAATAAGCCATGTTTTAAAAATCGTTGTAAGGGATGGCTAGCGTAATTTAAGACAATGCTGGTCTGAACATTGCTGGTTAAATTGGCCTCTACGCCAATGCTCTTCTCAACCATATAGTTCAACAGCTCTCCATCCTCCTCCGCATGCACTGCATGCCCGATCCTCTCCGCTCCAAGACCTTTAATTGCTTGCCAAACACTCTCCGCACCGGCAGATTCCCCAGCGTGAACCGTCACGTGCCAACCTGCATCCCGAGCTGAATGCATATGATCCACAAACAATTCACCGGGGAAATTCGCCTCATCCCCAGCTAAATCTAAGGCCACAAAACCATCTCGGTAATTCAAGAGTGCGGTAAGTTCAGCATTGGCTATTTCAGGTCCATATGTACGACTGATGATTCCGATCAAATTCACTTTCATCCCAGTATCATGCTGTGCTTCCGTGACTCCGTCGATTATTGCTTCAACAACCCCAGAAGGATCCAATTCGTGTGGCTCGGCCATAAACCAAGGACTGAAACGCAGCTCTACGTAATCCAAACCCTCATTCCTGGCATCTTCGACATTTTCATAAGCAACCCGCCGGCAATCCGTATAATCGACCAATACACCTACCATCCACTCAAATTTGGCGATAAAAGCCATTACACCTGGTTGAGGCTCTGTAATTTGCACATACGGTCGGAGACCCTCGATATCCCAGGCTGGGAGCTGAAGATTATGTTGGCGACCCAGCTCGAGGATAGTTTCTAACCGGATAGATCCATCCAGATGGCGGTGAAGGTCAATCAGAGGGAAATTTGGGTCGATCATTGTCATCCAGCTTTATCGTTAAATATTTTAAAGTATTATAATTCTGTATGAATATTCTTGGCAACCACAAAATTAGGAGTCAACCATGAACCGAGCATTTAATTTTCTTCTGGGGGCAGCAATTGGAGGTTTCATTGGAGCGACAGTAGCCATTCTCCTCGCCCCTTCATCCGGAGACGATCTGCGCTCTGAGATCGGCATGCGAACAGATCGTATTCGTTCAGAAGTCGCCAAAGCTGCTGCTGATCGACGCGCAGAGCTAGAGAGTCAATTAGCTGCGCTCCGTGCTCCGAAGCAGTACGATCAATAGATTTAGGTGAATATAGGCAAAAACCGGACGATTGTTAAACCGTCCGGTTTTATTACACCAATTCTTGACACTTGGTCACAACTTACTCGGGCTGTATTTCAATGCGGTATGCTGCTTTCTGACGAGTAAAGCGAGTTGTTCCACTCACAACTAGAACTGCCTTATCAACATCTTGGTCGAGATGTAAACGAATTTCAGCTGTAACATCCTTTTCCAGTGGGATATGAGTGACTTCAATCGATTCCCCAAATGTGATCAGTGATAAACGATAAGTTTGGGGAATAATATTGTCAATCCGCAGCCAACCTTCAGCCTCCCAGTTATCAACACCTTCTTCAAAATCAGAAAAATAACCGATCTCTGGGATAGCGATATCATCGATTAACATCCCTTCACCATTTGCAACTGCATCAGTGACATATTCAAAGCGAATTTGGATTTCTTTCCCAGCATAATTAGATAAGTCAACACTTTCTTGTATCCAGCTGCCGCTCATCCCATTGTAGCCCCATCCAAAACTATTACCAGATGGATCCTCTGAGGTCCCGGAAGGGGTTATCAGAATTTCCCATGATTCACCATCTTCTGATGCTTCTAAATAGACATAATCATAATCTTCTTCCAGGTCATACCAGGTCCAGTATGTGAATGTAATTGGACCTTCATGATTAGTGAAATCAAATGTTCTGGTGAGTGTCATATCTGCTTCATCCCCCTTATTCGACCAAAAATAATATTTACCTGAATATGGATCCTCAGGAATGATTTTGGCTTCCAATGATCCCTCAAAACGCAGAATATAATCGCCTCTACAATTTATACGAATGTAATCAACCCCATACTGGTGCACATCACGGATTAATGGTTCTGATGGACATTCATAGATAGTTTCAGTCGCTTCAGCCTGGGGAGCATCCGGGAAGTTGTGATAGGTATATCTGCCATCCGAAACGCGGTCATTCATTAGAAAAGTAGCGGTCACCCAATCAAAAAATACATCATCTGCTTGGATCGGTTCCCCGGTTAATGGGTCGATGGCCTCGATTTGCTTAAGAACCTGATCCACACCTTCAAAGCCGTTGGCGGGATTGGCAACCAGCAACTGCGTGGCTTGGTCACCGAATCGATCCAGAAAATAAGTAAAGAACAAGAATGAGGCCCCATAGTGAGGCGAAGTATGACCATTGTTATATGGCCAATCATTAAGCTGCAGATCAGGATTGATGATATAGCTGTATTCTGAACCTACCTCATAACCATTTAAAAATACTGCTAATTCGGAAAACCCTTCATTAACCCACGAGGCTTCATTTCGATCCCGATACCAGTGGATCATATGCTGAAATTCGTGAGCCAATACCCCGTATGCATATTCGCCAGCCAGATTTACGGTATCAGAACTCAATACAAACGCTTCGTGAGCGTTGGAATACTCATGAGCCAACGGATGCAGTTCATCCGCTGACGAGAAATAACCAGCTAAATTAGACCCCAGACCCTCGGCGTAGATGATATAAAGATGCGGATCTCCATCAACGCCTGGGGTCCACTCACTGCCAAAAAAAGCTCGGTTTCGCGGGTAAATCTTATTCTCAAAAGTGTCTACCAGCTGCTTCAGAGCATCCAGTTCAAATGGAACACCATCTTGAATCCAGAAATAAACATGATCCGACGCGTATTGAAGAGTCGTACTGATTTGAAAATTCTCATTCGTATCAACATTGGAGACCCAAAAGTCTTCCTGGCTTCCAATTTCGATGATGCCACTCGGTGGTGCTACGGTAAGAGGGATATTCAGCTTTCCCTCAAGACGTTTCGCTAGATCTCGTAAATCACTCGGCGGAATCTCAACACCCTTTAAGTTTTCCAAAGTCTCGCCATGATGAAATAATTGTTGATTTTCGCCAGACGGGTCTGAAGCAGATGCAGGGTTGGGGCGAAGGACGACAGGTGTGCTAGTGGGAAGAGCAGAATTGATTAATCCAGCTTCTTCTCCCCTAAAGTTTTCAATAAAATATCCTAATCCATATATTCCAGAGATTAATATGCAACCGCAAGCAACGATCAAAAATGCGACCGATAATCCGATTACCCAACCACGTTTCATCAATATCTCCCAAACTTCGAATCTAATTAGAGTGAGTATTAAAATTAAGAATTCAAACTATACGTAATCAAAATTTCTCGGCTTCCGTGATTTGTCTTTTTGACAACCGCATCGCGGCGGTGATCAAACCAAAAACAACCCACATGTTGGGTATCGCAAATGAATCAAAAGAAGAAGCAACCAAGCCAAATGCGATCAACCCTAGAATTCCACCAACTCCCCAAAATTTTACCTCGAGTTTGGGTGAAAACCATAGATACAAGGCACATCCTAATATTGCCATAACAAATGCAATGAAAGTCGCCAAGCCAAGGATACCCGTCTCAGCCATCACTCTCAAAATTAGATTCTTGGGTGTGATCAACCTGCTGCTCCCTACTTCAGGTACAACCAGACGGAGTACTTCAGGTATTGCAGCTAGTGGTCGATCCGGTAGTTTTTCATCAAAATAGAAGGCATAATTTCCCAATCCAACCCCCATGATAGGGTAGTCATCGTATACCTGATAGGCTGTTTCCATATAGGTGTATCTTGCCCCAAAGCCCAGATATTCAAAATAATTGATGATATAGCGTACATATCCCTGGTTGGGAGTGCGCTGCCAATATTCCCAAATGCGGGCAAAAAATTCGTTCCTCGATCCGGCGAAGAAAATAACTGCACCCATAATGACAACCAATACTGCTCCTTCACCGATCCGCCTCCAAGGAAATCTCCTTAAAGATTTTGTCTCATTGGGATCATCTGTCTTTTTCGACCTGAAGAATAAAACTCCCATTAACACGAGAACGATCATCACAATCAATCCAGCACGCGAAAATGTGAATGGCAGCAAGGCTAACGCCCATCCCAAAAGGAATAGCTCTATCGTTACCCATCGCCACCGCCATTTGAATACTGTGTAACCTGAAAGCACTGCGGCCAGGAGCCAGGGTAAGAGCAAAAAACTGATCTGATCTGCAAACCAGTTGGGTTCATATGTAAGCCCAGAGACCCGGTTGGTGAATAATCGCCGGATGGAGATATATTTTTGAACAGAGCTCATCAGGTCAAACCAACGTTGTGAAAATTGAACCACATAAAGCGCTTGTAACGTCCCCCAAAACATAGCCATAACGAAACCAGCATACAGCCAGCGCAGGGAAAATCTAAGATCTTCCTTGTTCAATGGCCACAAAGTGACCACGAGATAGATTGCTCCACCGACACCTAAGGTTGCTAATGCCCGAAACATCCGTGCCATTACTGATACGCCTTGAATTGCTTCAATGCCCCTCAAAGTCGCGAGCAGGGAGCTGACCACAGCAATGACCACAAAAGGCAAGAATGAGAGTATTGTTTTTGGGATTGGTTTAGTAAATAAGCGCGGCAAGATAACCAGCAACAGTAAGATGATCAATGGATAAATGGATAATGGACGAACAAGTGTGCCCCCGCCAATATTATCTGGGAAGAAAGGGAAGCTGCTTACCGGGAGAGTAACTAAAAAGAGCGCCCAACAAATTCTTGAGAGTGTGGAGATCAGTCTCTTACCATTGGTCGACCACCAACTGCCTGTCATAGATACCCTTTGCGCGTAATCTGGACCAAGAACACAAGAATCCATAACAGCAATCCAACGAGAGTGCCAATTAAGGCTGCCAAACTATACGACCGAACCTGCCTGACCTCTGGCTCTTTGTTTTGCGGTTTATTTAGGGACAAAGTAGCCGAAAGTCCATGTGCTTCATTGATTCCCAATTCCCATTCGGAGGTAACATTTGAGATCTGCTCATTCAATGCAATATTTGCCACCTTAGATGAGTCGATATCCCTTTCGACAATCAAGATTGCCCGCTCAACCCAGGTGGGATAATCGCTGAAAGGAGCACCGTTATCCGGAAATTCCTCTATAATTACGCGACTACCCGAAATCAATTCCGCGATTTGGTTTGCCAAGGTAAACAAATCGACACGATCAGGTTCTGATAGGGGAAAATCCCCCTCAGCATTATTTAATTCGTTAAATGCATTTATTAAGCTGCCCAGAATTTCTTCAAGCGCTGCACCCTGGAGTTGATTTTTTACAAGTTCATCATTCAAAGACCGCAGGGTAAGTTCTAAATTGAACAACTCTCGAGAATGGGCTATCGAATCATTTGTCAAATTAAGTATCACATCTCGCCAGGTTGCAACTGCTTCGACAGCCCTGAGCGAGTTTTCGGCATCAGCGACCAACAGCCATTGGCCGGCATTACGCCATTTGGCGTTCAACATCTCACGAACATCTTGCATTTCAATGGAATCCCAGTATGGATCCATCTCTCTCAACCGGGTAAGCGTCTCGATCAGATAGGGATCAGACTTAACCACAATTGAAAGTTGTAACATTTGCCAATGTTTATAATCATCAATGTTACGGAATTCAGCATTGGCAAATTCAGGAACATACTGGTCATCCAAAACGCGATAAGGGTTGAGTTCTACCGATAATTCCACGTTTGCTCGGTAAGAGGAAGGCCAGAAGTAGGTAAAAACCAATCCTAGCAGCGTTCCGGCTAGAGCAAATGCCACAATCACTGGCCACCGATGGAAACCAGCCAGGATCTCATCCCGTAACATCCATTCCCTCATTGGATCTTGCTTCATACTACACCCACAGTTTACGGTTATCCAAATAAACCAGAGCCACTGTGCCGACTAATATCACGGCGATGAAGATACCATTCGCCACAAGTGGTGGCCGGGTGAGGATAATAAATGCCAGGCAACCCAACAATAATGCAACCACTTGCATGATTAATACGGCTTTGCCTGAACTCCATCCCATGGCCACCAGTCGGTGGTAAGTGTGATCTCTGGATGCGGAGTAAACAGTTTTACCACGCCGGATACGAGATAGGACCACCAAGACTGTATCGAAAATCGGTACACCTAATAACATAATCGGGACAACCCAGGAAGAAGATTGAAATGCTCCGAGTGGTCGGTAAGCAATCGCCAATACAGCTAATACAAATCCGAGAGTTTGGGCTCCTGAATCTCCCAAGAATAGCTTTGCAGGAGGGGAATTGAAGATATATAATCCAATACAAGCCCCTAATAGCAAGGCACTCTGCCGGGATAAGTTTGGTTGTTCAGCATCTAAAGTCACCAGGATGAAGAATGTGGTCGCCATCCCGGCTAATCCGAGAGCTAAACCATCCATACTATCTACGAAATTGAAGGCATTTATGATGCCAACAATCCATAAATAGGTTAATAACCAATCCAGATAAACGTTGAATTGACCAGGAAAACTAAAAAAGAACTCGGGTGATTCAAATACTTTGATTGAAACACCCATTGAGATCAGGATGATCACTGCCAGGGATTGTCCCAACAATTTCATCAGCGGGGAAATTTTCCTAAAATCATCCCATAATCCAAACAAAAACACGGGTAAAGCAGCCACATACATCGCAACCAGGCTTGGATTACGGTAAATGCCTGTCCACCAGGCGGTCAGCAATAATGATCCGTAAAGCGCTATCCCACCAGCTATTGGAGTTGGTATCTCGTGTTGTTTGTGCGGAGCACTGTTCGGCATATCCACTAGACCAATCCGGTTGGATAAATGGATAGAACCCCATCCAAGTAGTGCTGTCAATAGCGAAGATAGAAGTATGAATTCAAAAATGAATGAGATTGATGTGACTTGTAGTTCCATGAATAATTCCACCTGTTCATATCCCAA
>JAUWLJ010000022.1 GCA_030613705.1 Chloroflexota bacterium | reverse complement strand
GTCTGGGTTGAAGGAAACCTGGTTAAGCTGCGTCCAACAGAGTATCGCTTGCTCTACCATCTGGTTCAAAATGCAGGTTGGGTGCTCACGCACGATCAAATTCTCACCAAAGTCTGGGGATATGAATATCGCGATGAACCTCATTATGTCAGGTTGTATATCAATTATTTACGCCAAAAGATAGAAAAAGATCCCGCCAACCCAATATATATCCTCACAGAGCGCGGTGTTGGTTACAGGTTTATTGATTTCCGCCGTGACAAAGCGCTCTTGGAGCAGTGATCCTAAACCAAGATTGAGTCTGGGGTTAATCAGCTTGAATTTGATCCAAAGATCACTTTCTATGGGTTCAAATTCAGACCTTGCAAGTCGATAAACTCTGGGCTATACTCACCCCGAAGAGGTTAGCCAGTCAATGACAAAGCAACGCTTATTATTGGTAGACGACCATGAAGTAGTCCGTCTGGGTTTAAAAGCCCTCCTAGATCGTCATCCGGAATTTGAAGTTGTGGCTGAAGCGAGCACCGCACGTGAGGCGCTCGAAAGAGTAGCAACTTATTCACCTGATGTAGTTGTGATGGATATTCGCTTACCGGGAGGCTCTGGGATAGAAGCCTGCGAAGAGATCTCGAACAATTATCCGGGCACGAAAGTCATTATGCTGACTTCCTATGCTGAGGATGAGATGCTCTTCTCGGCGATCCGGGCTGGCGCATCCGGGTATGTTTTAAAGCAAATCGGTGGCGAGGATTTGGTCCGGGCGATCGAGGCTGTTGGACGAGGAGAAGCTTTGCTGGACCCGGCAGTGACACAGCGTATCTTTCAAGAGGTCCGCAAAGCTGCCAAAGAAGAGGAAGCATCTGCCTTCTCTGCCCTTACCCAGCAGGAAAGACATGTTTTGCTGCTTGTCTCTGAAGGTAAAACCAATCGAGAGATCGCAAAAGCACTTTTCTTAGGAGAGGGCACTGTCCGCAATTATGTCAGCAGCATTCTCTCGAAATTAGGCGTCAGCAATCGCGCCGAAGCCGCTGCTTATGCGGTGGAACATAACCTGAAGGATTATCTCTAACGATTTGCTTTACCCCGGAAAATTTTTTCTTAGAAATTGGGATTCTTGAGAAACCCAGTTTCTTTTTGTTTATTCTGCCTCCTCCCTACAAACAGAACAGGGACACAATTTCCGCAAATAATTCCAGTTATAAATTCCATAGTGGTGCCCATCTTCCCATTCAGGGGTGATTCCATAGGTGCCGACCGCTTCAATATTCAACAATCGGTTGGCAGGTGTGTCTTCATCTACGGCGAGAAACATTTCAGGTTCCGGATCCCCGCCCATATTCGCATGCCCTCCACGACCCTCGGCACATGGGCAGGCTACCCGGAATAAGGTAAATGAGTATTCGCTCGTATGACCATCGTTCCAATTTATCGTCATAACCCTTTTTTGGCGATCGGCAGTGATGCCTACCGGTTTTAGAATATCCATAGAAATTCGCTACCTCACAATAATATTTTTTTCATCCCCATAATCATACACAATCAGGGGTTTTGGACCACCCTGAGGAAGTTCGCCACAGCCCACCCATGACGAGATTCGTCAAATGGCCCCATTAAATACCACCAGGTATAACTATCCGCCTGCTGGGGTCCCTCCTGGACTAAGAAAACCTCATCCTCGCCTCCCAGCAACCTGACTTCCCGATCGAGTCCCGGTCCGGCTCGCAACCGTAAACCATCCCCTCCTGTTCCGGTGACCTGGACATATGCGTCTATGGCTAAGTCCCCTGGAGGAGGCGGAGGAAAATCTGTCGCAGCTGGTGTTTCCGTCTCTGTTGGCGTGGAAGTAGGGAGGATCGGGGTGGCGGTAGGCAAGGCGATGATAGTGATCACAGCTGTAGATGCGCCTGCAGATGTTTGCGGCGAACGAGTCCACGACAGGAGCAGCAAAGTGGCGATCAACAGCGCGACCCCAAAACCAACAGCACTGAAGATCAACCATGGGTCCAGGAAAAATTGAAATATTTTCCGTAATTCCAAAAGATCACTCTCTAAGCAATTAATCAATAAGGAAGAAACCCAGAGCCAGAATAAAATAGATCGTCAGCAGCACAGCGCCTTCTAACCAGTTTGATTCGCCATCTTCGGACACAAAAGCGGTGATCAATACCCCAGCTATCAAGGCAACCAACTCCAGCTCATTGAAGATCAATTGAAGAGGATTACCAAAAATCAGACTGATGAAGACGAGGACTGGAGCAACAAACAAGGCAATTTGTAAACTTGAGGAGACGGCTATCTCAACGCTGAGATCCATCTGGTTGCGGGCTGCCACCTGCACGGCTACCAGGTGTTCGGCGACATTTCCAATCAGCGGGATAAAGATAATACCAATAAAGAATTCCGAAATACCCAATCCGGTCATTACTGGCTCGACTGATTGGATAAGCAGTTCACTTGAGATAACAACACCAACCGTTGCGAGAGCCAGTATGATTAGCGCTTTTCTAATTGACCAGGCCGGCTTGTGGATAATCTTCTCAGTTGTCTTATGCGATAAGGGAGCTCCTTCGAACTTCAAACTATATAACAGTGTCAGCCCATACAGGATGATCATGATCGCTGCAGTGCCCACACTGAGAGCTTCCACGCGAGTGGATTGCGGATCGCCGATGTAACTGCTGAATATGGAAGGAATCAGCAGGGCTATAACGGCCAACACCAGTAAAATCGCATTGCGGCTGGCCTGGCGACGATCGAATGTTTGAATGCCATGGCGCACCCCTCCGACCACCATGGATAAGCCCATGACCAGGAGCAGATTCCCCAAGATCGAGCCAGTGATTGAAGCTTTAACCAGCTCTAATAAACCTTCTCGAATGGCAACTATGGTAATGACCAATTCAGCGGTATTACCCAGAGTAGCATTAAGCAATCCACCGATGCGAGGGTTTGTATAAGCAGCTAAAGCTTCTGTGCCTTCTCCAATTAATGCAGCTAGAGGGATCACTGAGAGCGCTGATAAAGTAAAAACCCAAGGTGGTCCCCAATGGAGGTATTCGGCGAGGAAAGCCAAAGGAAGAGCCATTAATAGTAATGTAATTGGTTTATGCTTAATGTACGCAAATAATTGATGCACTATTTCCTTACCCTTTTTGTGGATCCGCTTGAAATATTGATCTTGGGGCCTTGTCTGGGATCAGGATCTTCAATGACTTGGGGAGCACAGCGATCGCTACCTGCTTACCCCCAACCTCTGGTTCGCCATCCAATTGGAGATATATCGGAGTATCCGATTCTAATATAATCTCCTTGAACTGCATGTATTGAACTCGTTTGGAATTGACATGCCTTCCAGACCATAAAGACCACGCTTGCTGGAGGATATCTTCAAGATTTTCCCCCTCAAACAACCACAATTCCATCAAACCGTCATCCAAACTCGCCTCTGGGGAAAGGGTCGCAAAACCCCCTGCATATAAACGGATATTGCTCACCTCCGCCAGCATGAATTTGCCCTCCACGTGTAGATCATCCGCGACAACGCGTAAATCTATACCTCGCCACTGGCTCGCATTCCAGACGGCGCTTGTTGCATAGCGCATCACAGTAAAATTCTTTTCCCATTGTTTTCTGGGTTCGATCCGGTGAACGATAAAAGCATCTATCCCGATGCCCGACCACAAGAGGAAATGCTTATCATTACACAATCCGACATCCACCTGCTGAACTTGTCCTCGGGCCAGACGGTGAGCGCTTTCTTCCAGGGCACTCCACCTCGTCCAACTCAACCCGGGCAGACCAAGCTCCTGGGCCCACACATTAGCGGTTCCAGCTGGTAAAACACCCAAAGCAGTCTCTGTTCCCACGAGACCCGGCAAGGCTTTGTTTAGCGAACCATCTCCCCCTACAACTATGATCGAGTCTCTATTATCCTAAACGGCCTGGCGGGCAAGGGATTGAATGTGACTGCCACCAGTGGTGGTTTCAATCTCCACACCCCATCCATATTGCTGAAGGACCCTCGCTGCACGTTCGGTCAACATTCGGGAGGGATAGCGACCTGCTACGGGGTTATACACCAGAAGAGTGTTTGGCATGGAGTAATTATCCCAAGATCGAATGGATGTTTTGGTTAATGGATTTCAGCCAGCCGATGATCAATAATTTCGTTCTCAGGGTAAACTGATTCTACTCGAAATCAGCAAATCGATGAGTGGTACAATTCCGACAACTCGCCCTCTGAAGCAGCCAAATGGCAGAAACCATGCTGATAAACGATCGCTACCGTATTGAGAACACCCTGGGTAAAGGTGGCATGGCAGTTGTTTATCAAGCCCGCGATCTGACCCTGGAGCGCAATGTAGCCATCAAGGTCTTGCGCAAAAAATATTCAACTGATCCAGCCTTTCGCGAGCACTTCCATCAAGAAGCCAAAGCTGCCGCCAACCTCTCCCACCCAAATATCGTCACCGTTTATGACTTTGGACTTGATGCCGAGCGCCTATTCATCATCATGGAATATGTTTCTGGCAAGGATCTTTCTCAACTCCAGGAAGAAATCGAGCGTTTCGAAATCCACCAGACCCTGACATTAATAGTTCAAGCCTGTGCAGGGGTGGGTTATGCGCACAGAGCCGGACTTGTTCATTGCGATATCAAACCCCAAAACCTGCTTATCACCCCAGACCAACGTTTGAAAGTCGTTGATTTCGGGATCGCGCGTGCACTGGTATCCATAAATCCAGGTGAAAAAACAGATATTGTTTGGGGTTCACCCCATTACTTCTCTCCAGAGCAGGCTGCCGGGATAGCCCCCTCCCCCGCTTCGGATGTATATTCTATTGGCATCATCATGTATGAGATGCTCACCGGACAACTCCCTTTCACTGCATCAACCTCCACGGAGTTGGCAAAAATGCAGCGCGAGGTTCTGCCACAGACTCCACGCGAGCTCAATCCAGAAATCCCACCGGAGCTAGAACAAATTATTCTTAAAGTTCTGTCTAAAGAGCCTGCCGCTCGTTACCGCACCGCGGATCAATTGGGCCGCGTTTTGGTAACCTACCAGGAGGGTACCAAAAGAACAAGACAGGAACCGCCCCTCATAATCACAGGGACACATTCAAGTACAGCGGCAACCCAACCATTCGAATCTCCGACTCCCCCTGAGGGCATCCAAAAGAAATCATATCCGTTAGATTTAGATTGGATCACGATTCTATTAGCTCTGCTCGCCTTGATCGCTGTGGGTGGCTTGGTACCCTTCTTCCTGTGGGTTTTCTTTGTGTACAATCCCCCATTTCGCTAGTCGATTCAGGTTTTCAATTCCAGGTGACCCTTGCCATATCCCCATCCCCCGGGTATCATTCGAAAGCAAAAAGGGGTTATAACCATCCCATTAATAATAAAATCGCGGCCAGGCCGCGATTTTGACAGATTTTCGAACGGATAATAACCTTTGGATCGCTCTGTCCTTTAATATACTAATTTGTCTTCACTAAGGTACGGATGCACTTTGTGCACAATACCTTGCGCGATTTGCGCCCATCTTCATAGACAGTAATCTTCTGAAGATTTGGACGGAAAGTTCGTGGAGTGGCCTTTTTGGACCAGGGACGATTACGACCAAAGGTCGTCTTCTTCCCACAATTCTGACACTTTGCCATCTTTCCTGATCCTTTCTGGACAATTTGATCCTACTAAGCAGCGAATAAGGAGTTGGGGATTGCCCCAGAGATACGCAAGCTTTCGGATTTTTCTGCCCAACCAAAAAATACTCAGCTCAAACCTTGTTGTGAGCCGAGCAATATTACCACGAATCGTATCTCCTTACAAGTTAAGTTGTTAAACCTATAGAGGATAATTATGACCGGAGAAACTACCCCGATTGGCAGCATTCATGTCTCCCCCCGCGCGATCGCCACTATCGCCTACCAAGCAGCTCTTGAATCATATGGTGTGGTCGGTCTGGCGCCAAAAAACTTGATCAGCAATCTCACTAATGTATTAGTCAAAGACCCCACCCAGGGTGTTGAAGTTAATTATGATGGAGAAATCATAATCATCAATATGTATATTGTTATCGAATATGGCACCAGGATAAAATCCGTTGCCAGGAGCGTCGCCAATACAGTCAGATACCAAGTCGAGAAGGCGCTCGGAATGCCCGTAAATCAGGTCAATATTCATGTCAGTGGATTACGCATCAGCAACCTGGATTAAGGGTCTGGCTAAAATAACCTTTGCGGATTCGAATTGATGAATTCAGAAACTAAGCAGACTTATATAAGAAGGCGGCAGAATAGATTCCGCACTGTATCCATAGATGGACAAGCCCTGAAATTCTTAATCTATGCCGGTTTAGCCTGGCTGAGAACTAATCAGGAGACTGTTAACGCGCTAAATGTATATCCTGTTCCTGATGGCGATACCGGTATCAATATGGTCTTGACCATGCAAGCCGCTTATAACGAAATTGCAGACTCACCGGAACATAATTTCGGGAAAATGATTCATTCTGTGGCGCATGGCGCCTTAATGGGTGCACGCGGTAACTCAGGCGTGATTCTCTCACAAATCTGGCGAGGGTTAGCCCGCGGGTCAGATGAAATTGAGGTGCTAGATGGCCCAACCTTGGTCAACGCATTCTGCGAAGCACGCGATACGGCATACCAGGGAGTTGTTCGCCCAGTAGAAGGGACAATCCTGACGGTAGCTAAAGACATCGCCCGCGCGGCAGAGGCGACTCTGGCAGAGACGGAAGATCCTATCGCCATTCTTGAGCGCGCAGTCCAGGAAGCGGATGAATCCGTAGAACGCACTCCAGACTTGCTCGATGTTTTAAAAAAAGCAGGCGTAGTCGACGCAGGAGGCAAAGGTCTTTTCTTCGTCCTAGAAGGGATGCTGCGATACATCAACGGCCAACCTTTGGATACCCCCTTGGCGACTGTTCAGCCTCTTTCAAGAATGGCTCTCGAGGACACCTTTGAAACTATCGAACCAGGTCAGGATTTTGAAATCGTAGTGGATTTCCGCCCTCACGATACACTCGACTTGAGAAAATTCTACAGTGGACTTGAGGAGATTGGGACTTCAATACAGGTCGGTGAAGGAGAGGGCCTATATCGCATGCACATTCATGTCGAAAAAGATAGGCGTTACGAGCCCATAGACTACACGATGTCACTCGGCACTATTACCAAGGTATATATCGAAAATCTGATCGAGCAGATGGAGGAGATCGAACGCCAGGCCCGTGGCAGTGCAGTCAACCTTTCCCCCGTTGAACCTGGGCAGATCGCTGTCATCACAGTGTCTCCTGGCCCAGGTATTTCCCGGGTATTTGCCAGCCTGGGGGCGGCAGGAATTGTGGAGGGCGGACAAACTATGAATCCCAGCACCGAGGATATTCTGGATGCGTTTGAGGATTTACCTACAAATAAGGTAATTGTTCTGCCGAACAATAAGAATATCATAATGGCAGCCAATAATGCGGCCGAACTGACCGTGAAACAGGTAGTTGTGATACCCACACGTTCAATCCCGCAAGGTCTCGCGGCCATGTTTAGACTAGTTCCACAAGGTGATTTTGACGAGGTTGTGGCCGAAATGAACGCGGCTCTTGGCGAAATTGACGCCGGTGAGATCACCACTGCGATTCGCAGTGTGGAGATCAATGGTGTGAAGGTTAAGGAAGGCGAAACCATTGCCCTGCTTAATGGAAAGTTAGTATCTTCTGCGCAATCGCTCGAAGAGGCATGCATCTCCCTAATCGAACAAACCGATGCCAGTCAATATGAGCTACTCACCCTATTCTATGGAGCAGATGTATCCAAACATGAAGCGAATCATATCGTGGATACCATTCGCACAACCCACCCACTCTTGGAAGTAGAGCTGCAAGATGGGGGACAGCCTCATTATCAATTCATCATTTCTTTAGAGTGACCACGATAAATACTAAGGGTTGAGGTTGTTTATGCTTGCTCAACCTGCCTGAGATATTCGCTTTGATCGATCTCAAAATGGAACCAGTTCAATCAACCCTGCGAGATTGATATAACAATCCAGTAATCCCTATCTTCAGAATAAAAATATAATTCAATCAATTATGAACATTGCTCTTGTCACTGACAGCACCTGCGATCTACCCAGTGATTTGGTCACTGCCCACAAAATTCATGTCGTGCCCAATATCCTGGTGATGGATGGACGGAGTGTTGAGGATAACAAGGAATTTACCCGCCAAGATTTCTACACCCAATTACCGGACATGGCCACATTTCCGACGACCTCAACCGCTTCCGTAGGTACATACCAGGCGTTATATGAGCAATTATTCAGCGATGGCTATGATCAGGTACTTTCAATCCATTGCTCTAATGAACTGAGCGGTATTTTCAATGCGGTCAGCACCGCCGCGCAATCAGTTTCCGGTCAGGTCATAGTGATAGATAGCAGGCAAGTATCATTGGGATTAGGTTTCCAGATCCTTGAAGCTATTGAGGCACTTAACCAAGGTGTATCCCCGGATTCAATTGCGGCGCGATTGCAACACATTCGAAAGCGGTTACGACTGGTTGCCATGTTGGATACACTGGAGTATGTCAGGCGCAGCGGGCGGGTCTCCTGGGCTCGCGCGAGTTTGGGTGCCTTGCTGAATTTAAAGCCCTTCGTTGAGGTGATCGATGGCAAGGTTCTCAGCATGGGCGAAGTACGAACTCGCAAGAAAGGCATTGCTCGTTTACTGGAAATGATGCAAAGCCCAAAGCCATTGAAAAGATTCGCCCTTCTGCATACTAATGCTGAAGAGGATGCCCGCAGATTGTTGGAAACCCTCGCTCCCGATATGCCTACGATACCGCTGCTGGTGAATGTGACCACCGTAATCGGTGCCCATGTGGGGCCTAATGGTCTTGGATTTGTAGCTTTACTCCAAGATGAATCCCACCAATAATAATTGGTCGTTGCTGGTAAAATACCCTCAATGAAGCCCTCACTGATAAAACTACAGAAATTCTTCAAATTAGAAGCAGAGCGAGGTTATGACAATCGGGCTGTATTAGGCGGCTTGTCTCGCATGCTCGAACCATGGGAAGCAGAAGCCCGGCAAGATGGATTGCCGGAGGATTTGATCTCCGCGGTGCTCTCTCGTTTGCGAGATTACAATCGTTTGAGCCCAACCTCCAGGCAGGAGGCTTTACAGGGTTTGTGGCACCGAATTCAGAGCGAGGTGGATGTTCCACCATTACCAGATGCTTCGCCAACAAAAGAACGAACATCTCCAGAGGGACCACGCGAGATGGGTGAAAAAGCAGATACGGATGCAACCGCCGCTGAGAACCAAGTCGCGGTCAAAGTGGAAGCAGAGCACCCCGAACCTGAGATTGAATCCAGGAAAGAACCCCAGCTCGAGGAGAAGAAACCCGAAAAAAAGACCCCCGCTACATTAAATGCTCCAGTAACCGTTCTCCCGGGTGTAGGACCAAAACACGCGAAAACTTTAGAACGGCTTGGCCTGGAGACATTGGAAGATATGCTCTACTTCTTCCCCCGCAGGTATGACGATTACTCACAATTAAAACCAATCAACCGTTTGGAGTATGGCGAACAAGTCACGGTGATTGGCACCGTACAGAGTGTTACGAACCGCAAGATTCGCAATGGGCGGGGTAACATCACTGAAGGGATTGTCAGCGATGGTACCGGGGATCTAAGGGTGACATGGTTTAACCAACCCTGGATTGCCAAGAAACTCAGAAGCGGTGTTCAGGTTGTTCTATCCGGCAAAATCGACCAGTATCTGGGTCGCATAATGATGAACAGCCCCGAAATCGAGCAGATTGAGCAGCAGAATCTGCATACGAATCGCATCGTCCCGGTCTATCCATTGACCGCCAACATTACCCAGCGCTGGATTCGTAGATTAATGCACCGGGTGATCACCTATTGGGCCCCCAAGTTAGAAGATCCTTTACCGAAAGATCTGCGCCACGAGAACAAATTAGTAGATCTCTCAAATGCTGTCCTCCAGGTTCACTTTCCAGATTCGATGAGGCAGCTGCATGCAGCCCGCTATCGCCTGGCATACGAAGAGATACTGTACCTGCAATTGGGCATGTTAGAACAAAAGCGTGCCTGGCAAGAGCGCACAGCAAGGGTCTTCGATGTCCCAGATGAATGGTTGGAAGTTCAAGTCGCGAGACTACCTTTCAGCCTCACCAATGCTCAGCAAAATGCATTAGCTGACTTGCGCGCTGATCTTTCCAGCGGTCACCCCATGAACCGTTTGCTGCAAGGGGATGTCGGTTCCGGGAAAACGGTCGTCGCTGCCTTGGGCATTGCCTTGGTTGTCAAGCACGCATCCCAAACAGCCTTGATGGCGCCAACCAGTATTCTGGCCGAACAGCATTATACAAGTATGAAGAATTTGCTCACTGGAGACAAAGGAACCTTAGCGGAACATCAAATACGCTTGATGATCGGTGCCACACCAGAATCAGAAAAACAAGATATCCGCGAAGGGCTGGCAAGTGGCGAAATTAAATTGGTCATTGGAACTCATGCTTTGATCGAAGAACCAGTCAAATTTGCTGACTTACAGCTGACGATCATTGACGAGCAACACCGTTTCGGTGTGGACCAACGGGCTGCTCTACGTGCCAAAGGGGAAAATCCCCACCTGATAGTTATGACGGCAACACCTATCCCGCGTTCATTAGCCCTGACTGTGTATGGTGATCTAGATCTGCTTGTCATGGACGAGATGCCCCCCGGGCGTCAGATTATAGACACCCATATCCTACTGCCTCGCGAACGAGAGCGGGCTTATGCACTGATCCGCAGCCAGGTTTCGGAGGGTCACCAGGCTTTTATCATTTATCCATTGATCGAGAATACCGAATTTGATGGTGGTTTTGATGCTCAAGAAGCCAGCCAAGCTGCAGTCGACGAACATCGTCGCTTGCAAAACGAAATATTCCCTGAATATCAATTAGGCTTATTACACGGAAAATTAAAACCTGACGAAAAAGAGCAGGCCATGACACGCTTCCGTGATGGTGATTACCAGGTCATGGTTTCCACATCGGTCGTGGAGGTCGGAGTAGATATTCCCAATGCCACTGTGATGCTGATCGAGGGTGCCAACCGTTTTGGCCTGGCACAGCTGCACCAATTTCGCGGTCGCGTTGGTCGTGGCGATGCGAAAGCATATTGCCTGCTGATCCCTGAGACAGAAGACGCAGTAGAAAATGAGCGCCTGTCAGCTGTGGTTACCACGAATGACGGCTTCGCTTTAGCGGAAATCGATCTGAACCAACGTGGACCCGGTGATTTCCTGGGGACACGCCAGTCTGGCTATACCAAGCAACTGCTTATGGCGACTCTGACTGATCTGAAATTGATCGAAAAAGTCCAACGCTCTGCGAAAAATCTTTTTGAACAGGATCCGGATCTAAGTCTACCTGAACATCAGGAGCTGGCCGCTACTTTGGCACATTTTTGGGGTCAGAATGGGCAGGTAACTCAGTCGGATATCAGTTAATCATTCGCATGGCCCATTATTTGCAACTCAATATCAGCGAGGTGATATGGTTCGAGCACTAGTACCCGGCACATTTGACCCGATTCATCGGGGACATATCGACATAATTCTACGCGCTACCCATCTATTCGATGAGATTATCGTCGCAGTGTATGACCGATCTTTAAAATCATTGCTGTTCTCTCCACAGGAGAGAATCAAACTCGTCCAGCAAGCTATCACAGATAATCCACAAATTTCAGTGATGGGTTTCAGTGGTCTGACAGTAGAATTTTGCCACAAGGTTAATGCCCAGGTGATCGTGCGCGGACTGCGCGTCTTCTCCGATTTCGAATATGAATTTCGCATGGGTCTTGCAAACCACCGTTTGGCACCAGACATTGAAACGGTCTCGTTGATAACCAACGAGGATCACACCTTCCTATCCAGTTCAACAGTGCGTGAGATCGCTTCCCTTGGTGGTGATGTGAGCAGCATGGTTCCCCCACATGTCGAATCTGCCCTGATAGAACGCTTTGCGGAACTAGGTGATGGGCAGCAAATCGTACCAACCACCTCCATGCGGGATTGATTTAGCTTTATCATATGTACGCTTTTCATCCCAAGAGAAACTGAATATGTTGACGAACTGCCATTTTGTGAGTAATCTTAATTCCGATAGACTCCCCATAAAGTGAGTCTTCTGATTGCGGAGGAACCCGATGGATATCTTGCATCTAATTGACCGCCTTGAAGAATTGTTTAACGAAAGCCGTGCTATACCCTTCACCCACAATGTGGTTGTCGATGAAGAGAAAATGCTCGATCTCATCGATCAGATGCGGGTCGCCATTCCCGAGGAGATGAAAAAAGCCCAACAGGTGATGACCCAACGGGATATCCTCCTAGCCCAGGCACAAGAAGAAGCCAACCGAACCCTTGCCCTGGCTCGTGAGAAAGGCGAGCAACTGCTGGAAAGGGATTCCATCGTCCAGAGTGCCCAATCTTTTGCCGAACAACGTGCCACAGACATCATCGCTGAAGCGGACCATACTCGTATCGAGGCAGACCATTACGTTATTGAAACCTTGACCCATTTAGAATTAGAATTAGAACGCTACTTGAACCAGGTCCGCAATGGAATCCAGTCAGTGCAAGAAACTCAAGCAGAAGCCCCAGCTGAACCTGAAACAGACTGAGGTAAATTGAGCCGTCCTCCCCAATGGGGAGGACGTTTTTTATAATAGGACTAGAAGCATGACCAGGAGCCGGAGGCAGATCAACATCGTACACCCATCAACGAGAGCTTTTATCAGGGAGGCGCGTAAAACCCCAGGTTATAATCTCTTCGATTTTCT
>JAUWLJ010000342.1 GCA_030613705.1 Chloroflexota bacterium | reverse complement strand
AAAGAAAGACCCTGTGGTCCATGCCAAGATTATGCTGGTGGATGATGAACTGGCGCTGGTGGGAAGCACCAATGTTGCCCTGCGCAGCATGGCGCTCTGTTCGGAGATCCACATGGCGATCATCGATGAGCAGAACGAATTCGCCCGTGATCTGCGACTGCAATTATGGGGTGAACACATGGGTCTGGAGGATTTCGAGAGCATCATCGATCCAGATCGGGCGGTTGACGCCTACCGCCAGACAGCTGAGGCAGAGAGTGGACATCTGCGGCTACTACCAATGAATCGCCTCGACTTAAAAATATCCTATGGGCGTGTTTGGGATGAAGTGATCGATCCATACCGTGGACCCGATCCAGACGCATAATGTGCAGAAGATTTTTACGGATATTAATCACTACTTCAGGAGTTGATTGATCTCAATTAACAAGATTGCCAGGGTAATTTTGATTGGAACGATGATGTTGGTTTCTTGCGGCCCGATCCGGAACTCCGATAACCCGGATGAACCATTCTATGAAGGTCACTATGCTGAAGATGTTCCGGTTCCTGGTAAGACGATCAAAATCGTGACCTGGAATTTGAGCTTTGCCGAAAACCTTGAACCTGCGATCGATGCACTGACCAATGTGGATGAGCTGAAGGGGACAGACATCCTGCTGCTGCAAGAGATGGATGAGGTAGGAGTTGAATTGCTCGCCCAGGAGTTAGGATACAACTATGTGTACTATCCTGCCACTATGCATCGCCGGCATAATAAGAATTTTGGTAATGCTGTATTGACCAAATGGGAAATAACAGACCATGAGAAAATTGTTTTACCCAAATCTGGATCAGGCAGCAAGCACACCAGAAATGCAGTTATGGCAATTGTTAAGATCGCAGATCAGGAGGTTACCGCTTACAGCGCTCATTTTGAGACCTTTTGGATAATGCAGCCGAGAAATAACCGGCAGGTGGCATACCTGACCAACCGATTTGACAATGGTGATGAATTCGTTCTCGTTGGAGGAGATTTTAATTCTCTGACCAAAGGCAGCATTGCTTACCTTGAGCAAATATTTGGTCAGGCAGGTCTGCAAAGATTATCAAAAAAAACAGGGTATACCTTTGAGTATTTGGGAGCAAAATTAACCCTGGATCACATTTTTGCATCTGGAAGCGAAGAATTTGAATCAGGTGTCTGGCGAGGGTCAGATGCCAGCGACCATTACCCAATCTGGTCGAAGATCAGGCTACAATCTAGCAGGCAATAATGAAAAGTAATATGAAGATTTAAGCGTTTTTAAATTTGATAAATCTGCAGCATCTAAAAAGGAGAAATTACTATGGAGAACTTAAAACCCAACACCCGCATTTTCCTTATTACCGGTCTGGGATATGTGGCAGGTGCCGTAGTGGGCTACCTGGCAATCTACTTATTTGGCCAATTCGGTTTAGCCACCTGGCTGTTCAACCTGGTGGGTGAGGAGCAAACTTTCCTGCAGCTGCTGGCTGTCCCATTGATCGCCTGGTTCATGCTGGCTCTGGGGGGAGCTATCACAGGCGGTATCGGAGGTTGGGTGTTAGCCAACAGCATCGGCACTGAGCGCCGGGGTAAATTATTTGCTGGCAGTAGTGTCGCCTTTGCAGCCAGCACAGGTATCCTGGTGATGATCTTCCTCTTGTTAACCAGTTTCATCGCGCTGTACAACAATTTCACCACTGATCGTATTGAGCAATTCGGCATCCTGTTTGGATTGTATGGATTGATTTTCGGTTTGGTTACAGGACTTTTCCAGGCCTTCACCACCGTAAAATTGCGCCACACCTGGCGAGTGATCCTGGCTTCCACATTGGGATTCGCGCTGGGCGGTGTCATTGCCGGTCTTATCGTCCGCTGGATAAACCCTTTAAACGGCTTAGAGACTACCCCGATTCTCACCACTCTCGTCTTATTACTTGCCTTAGCACTCCCCTACTTCATCGGAGGCGGCGCGCTTGGCCTAACCTATCACCGAATTGCACAGCGTACAGTTGATGCGGGAGAGGCTGTCGAGTCGGTTCAATCGCCAAGGTGGCAGATCGTTGTGGTTGCCATTCTAGCTTTATTTATTATCGTGCCCATTTTAAATTTCATCGATAAGATTTCTAGCTTTCTGACAGTCATGCCAGCCAATTTACAATCCCAGATATCACCGGAAACTACTGGCGTCCGCTGGAGCGATCCAGTCCCCCTCTCGGCAGGAAGCCTAGCTTTTGAGCTGCCGTCAAGCAGCACAGAGAAGGCAATTGTGGCTGGAACCGAACACCAAGCCTGGTGCAGTCCAGATGGCATCATTCAATACCAATTCGGCAGCGGACCTGTAGAGCAGATCGATTTCCCCGCCTGCATAAGTACACCTGCCATCGCTCTGGACCTGGAAGGAACCCCCCATATCGTCTGGTATACACAGGAAGTGCGCGATACGAATGGTGTCACCAACCCGGCCAGCTTGCTGGTGGAGAGCGTTCGTCAGAACGAGGAATGGTCCGAGGCTGTCATCGCAGCTCAGACCGAGGGCGAGGCTCTCGTCTCCCTGTCCAGTGATGCAGATGGCAACATGATCCTTGTCTGGACGGAAACTGGCGATCCATCTGGGGATCTCTCGCTGTCTATTCAAGAAAACTACCAGTGTTCGGAAGATGATCTCAGTCCTGCAGAGCTCGCCGGATTAGAGT
>JAUWLJ010000123.1 GCA_030613705.1 Chloroflexota bacterium | reverse complement strand
CCCCATGTGCTCACCCCAAAGCTGCAGTCTAAGATCGCGGGCAAATTCGTTCTGCTCATCGATGATCGCCATGTGGATCTCCGAACAGAGCGCCATGCTGCGCAGGGCAACATTGGTGCTTCCCACCAGCGCCAGTTCATCGTCCACCAGCATAACCTTGGCATGGACCACAGGGTCTTTCTTGCCCACGTGCAGTTTACTGAACACGAACCGTCCAGCTCCGGGTAGATCTTTGGAGATGTGATTCAGATATTCGGCACCGATGCCGCGGTGCTGAAATTCGTAGTGTTTGTAAAAAGCGTCATCGCGCCCAGGCACCAACAAAATGACATCCACCCCACGTTTGAGCGCTTCTCCCAGCTGGAAGTAGATATCTGCAAAACGAGCATCATCGTCACTGTGCTCCATGACCGGATCGAAACGGAACGGGTAGAGATATTGATCTTCGATGTATACGTAACGTTCAGCGCGCTGGATGGCGTTGAGATACGAAGCCCAGATAGTGAATTCAGATACGTCTGACCAGGAGTAGCTCTCGCCAGGTTTTGATTGAATGCCGTAATTGCGCAGCAGCTGCACCGAGTGTGACCCCTGTGGGGGGATGGGTGTATCAACGAAATCGGTTGGGATAGTTGAAGTGATTATTGGTGCGGTGCGATCTCTGCTGGGTTCATCGTTCCACCGTTCGGCAAAGGTTAACGCAATGTCATAGATTGCAGGTCCTTGAATCTTCACGGATACATTATGGACTGCCCCCGCGCCCTTGGGACGGTTCGGGTTTTCATCCAGATGATCCGGTGTATCCCAATTGGTTTTGAAGAAATCCCCAGATCCGAGCGTCGCCAACCAGGTGTTGTCCGGACCGTGAGCCACGGTAAATTTTTGGTGCTGACCGGCGAAGGGAGGAAAGCGTTTATCGCCAGTTCCTTCGCTGCCGTGCACCATTAATTTCTTGGCGAAATCTGCAGAGACCTTATCCGCACCCTTGTGCCCACTGCCCAGGTAGTAGACATGCACACCGGCTTCCGCCGCATCCAGGATTTTTGTCATCGCATCTTTGGCCGGGTTTTGCTCACCTAAAAGCTTCACCGGTTGGATGTTCATCGCCGAAATTAACAGCGTCCACTGGCTGGGATCCTCGGAATTGATCATCATCTCCAGCTGATCATGGAACTCGGCCATTAACGCGGCACCATCGATCAGAGGTTCCAAATAGTTGCCATCGGTATAAGGACCTACCAGCGCTCCTGGATGGCGAGTTTGAGGAGGAAAACCTCCTTCTTTGGTCACATCAATAAACCACTTATTTTTCAATTCTTCTAATGTAAGCATGATTTTTCCTTTCAAATCTAGTCTAATATTTGGGTATTTCCGTGCAAATCGTTGTTCTCTATTGAATCAATTCGCCTCCGGCGAATCGTTATTCCCAACTTCCTTCGCCTGACGCATCAGATCGTAGCCCTCCCTGGCGCGTTCTCGTAATTCGCTCAAGCTCAGCTTGTACTGCCGCATGCCCCAAACCCCCAAAAGAAGCCAGATCACGAGCAAGATAGCATAAATTACGAGCGAATATGCCACCAATGCCTCTATAGCGACATTAGAGACAAGTGCCATGGGAACGACAAGTAATACATTGAAAACCCCTGGGAGGTAAGGTCCCGTGGGATTAACTAAGAAGGCTGCAACTAGGGCCATTGCGACCAATACTTCGGCGGAAGGTTTGATATTCAAAGCAAGCAAGCCTAGAATATAGAAACCGATAAAAAATGACCAGGACACAATAGAGTACAGGAAGATAACCGCCACCTTTTTCGTTGTTCCTACTTCTTCCAAACCCTGCGCCAAACCTGATAACATACCTTCAACCTGTTCTTCCTTTAAGAAACCCCTGCGCAGCAAAAGGGGGGTTGCCCATGCAATGATCTTGTCCAGATTGTGAACCAGTAAGAGAAGGCCGGCGAAGATCAGGATAATCACCCCGATAAAGCCCACTATCGTACCGGCGTTGGAATCAATCGGTGCTAACAATACGATCGCACCCAAGATGGCGATGATCTTCATCACCCAATCAAATACAATCGCGATTGTAAGACTGGAGGTCGCTTGGGGGATAGACACATCTTCCCTTTCACCCATGAAGAATATGCGAATGGGTGTGGTTGGGATGAAGGTCATCAAATTGGTAAAAGTGGATACATTCATGGTGTGAAAAGTATAGTTCGTGGGTGGTATATCTCCCAAGAGATGGCGCCAGCGTAATGTTTGGATGTAGTATCCGATTAATAATGCGCCAGTTGCTAATCCGAGGTAAACCCAGTCAGCATTGCGCAGTTCGTCGATCACTGCTCCAATATCCACCAGCAAAAGGAAAACAACCACAATGGCTGCGATCACCAGAACCGTGATCCATGTTCTCCGCCGGGTGTCTTTTGCGTTCATGATTTACTCTCCTTTAATTTCAATTCAGGTCTGTCACTTATGATCCTGATTGTTTGATTTATTAGCCTGCCCAAGCTGGTTTTCAACGTTATCTGGGTTGGATTCCATGTTGATTCTCATGTAGCGGTCGAACACCCGGAACCGCCAGAAGGCTTTTAACAGCAAGCCAAACAGAGCAGCAGTCCCCAAGATAATCAGATAATCCAAGATACTGGCCAATGGCTGTAAATCGAACAATTCTTTCCCCAACCAGGTGGGGGAGAGGATCAAGAAGATCAGCACCAGGATAATCACAACGATTGCCGGCAATTTATTCGCCCGGTAAATATCTCCGCCAGCAAAGATGGGCAGCGGCGGTTCCACAAATAAAACCGTCAACGCCCCACAAAAAACAAGCACATGGGTCATTGCCAGCTGTGCATAAGTGAGATCGTTGGTGCTGACCAGGAAGTAGAAATATATGCTGAAACCGGCTATGCTCGTCAAAATTCCAGCTGGAACGATAAAGTGAAACAGCATGTCGACCAATTTGCCCCTTGGCGTCTTTCCAGGTACAGCAAAGATCGATAAGGCCATTGCTGGCACATGCACTGTCACCAGGGTCACAGCTGAATTCTGCTTCCCGCTCAGCGGGAAACCAAGATCAAGGATTCCGATTGTGACGATCAGGATCGCAAAATAGAAGATTTGAGTGAGATATACCCGGAAAACATCGCTCAATCCATTGATTATCCGTTCACCTTCTCTGAAGACGAAGCGCAATGTGGCCAGGGAATTCTTCAGCAGGACAATATTCGCAAACCGGCGAATTGCCTGGCTGCCGGCTTCAGGTGTGATCCACATATTAGCCTGCTTTAATGCCATGAGATCGTTCAATGAAGAACCCAGCATACCGACAAATTTACCCTCATCGCGTAAAGCTTGCACCACCGTGCCTTTTTGTTCATTCGTCAATTGGCTAAATAATGATTTGGTCCTTACTATTTGGCTGAAGCTATTCTTGTCCAGTTGTGCCAGCTCCTGGCCGCTGATCACATCCTCTTCATTAATGCCTTCAGAGATGATGCCGATGTGTTCGGCAAATCTGAGCGTCTCATGTGGATCTTCATCAGATAAGATCTTGATCGCTACACCTGCCTGTGAGAAGAAGTCGACCATTTCTTTGGCATCCTGGCGGATTTCTTCAGAGAGCTGGACTCTTCCCAGGGGGATCAGCCCTTCCGGAATCAAGGGTTCTCCCTGATTGTCGTACTGCAAATTATTATCAGGCGCGTAAGCCTGGATTAACTCCACCTGGTTGCCGTACATCAGCATGGATATTACTTTCCTGGAGGCTTTCCTGGGTCGCTGGAAAATATTGCCGATACGCCTCATTAATCCCGAGGCATGTCTAAACCTGCCTTTATCTGGCTTGATTTCCGGTGTCAGCTTATAACTTTCAGCAAGGTGTGGCTCGAGGATTTCTGCCAGGCCGATGACGTGTACCATTTGCGATTGATCGTCTGTAAATACCACTGCGCTCCACCCATTTTCCATAGAAAAAGGTATTTCATAGGTGGTGGAACGTCTCGTGCCAGGAAATGCATTTGAAAGCTCCTCGAAAACCGGGTGTTGGGAGCTGTTGTTTAAAGCACAATCTGCAACCAACCGTTCCAGTTCTATTTGGGAAAGGCCAGGCACTCCGCTCTGAGGAGAGATGGTTTCAATATCGATATTGACATGGGTCAAGGACTTTGCCTTTCCAAGGCACAGAACAGACACCTGCGCCAGGGCTTCAATATCAGTGATATTGGGGATCAACGCTCCGCGACCAGAAATCATGGTTACCCCCATCGTATACGAGAGGATGATCATGAAGAACAGCCCGTTGGGAGCCAGGCCAAAGATCATGGCTGCCATGCTGGAGTGGTTGAGCACATTCGCTCCCACAAGAGTGTAATCAAGCACCAGGAGCAATCCAAAGTAAGTCACGATAACGATCAGAGCCCGCAGGATGCGATCAATCAGACGCTGCAAGGGGGAATAATCCCTGGGTTTGTTTTCGATTTCCTGCAGCTTATGAAATGCCAGGCTGTCCTGCGGCATAGTCACAATGCGGTATATGCCGGAGCCATCGAGGCATATGCTCCCGGTGTAGACTCGATCTCCTTTCACCTTGATTATCGGGGCGGTCTTATCAGTGACGAATGACTCGTCAACCAAAAAATGTTCATCATCCAATACAATTCCATCTGCAGCGATCAAATCTTCGCGATCTGCTAATACCACATCATCGGTTACCATTTGTTGGAGATCGATGGCCTTGACTTTCCCATTTCGAATGACGGTGACCGTTTCTTTCCGCCCGGCCGCAATACTGGCTAACCTCCTCCTGGCCCACAACTCCTGCCCAACGTTGATTGAGATACCAAGTATCATCAACAGCGCGCTGACCAGGGCATCCAGTGGTTTTTGAAAGAGCAGCTGCAGGACGATCAGAGAAAACAAACCTAAATTAAATATCGTCAGCACATACTTGCGCACCAGAGCGCTGATCGTCGGACCCTGTGACTCAACCCTCTTTATCACCGCGGCTCTCCGGGCGTTGACTTCATCATCCGTCAAACCATCCGTACCGACAACCCAATCGGGAAATTCGCCTCTTGAGACTGGATATTCGTTCATCGGATTAATCTTGTCTCCATTTCCATTGACATATCAATTAGTAAGCTTTCAGAGATCAGTTGGAATCTTCATCAATACTGGTACTTCCACCAGCTTCACTATTCGTATCTTCAGCTTTCATACTCACATTGAGATCATACGCATCCAGAGACATCTCGATACCGGCTTCCTCAAATGCCGCGTACAGTGCCCGGTGGACTCTGTCAAAGACATAATTCGCATCGCTGTAAGTATCAATCCACCAGCGGACACGAAACTTGAGACCCGATTTTCCAATCTTCATCAACAAGGTATCGACATCTTTATCTTGACGCACGCCCTCCGCTCTCGGAACCGCTTCTACAATGACCTGGCTGACTCGTTCCGGATCGTAACCGTATTCAATGTCGATCTCAGTCTGCACCCGGTAATGCGGGTCTGGATAGGAATAATTGATCACCTGGTTCTTGCCAATGAGCGAATTAGGCATGATCACCAGGCGATTATCCCTGGTGCGGATGCGAGTTGTGCGAGCACCCACCTCCACGACATCCCCCCAGGTTCCTAATTCTTGAATTTCGATGCGGTCTCCAACCCGGAATGGCTGGTCAAACAGGACGATAAAGCCATAGATCATATCGGTTAAGGTGTCTTGAGCAGCCAGGAAAAAAGCAATTACTCCAATGACCAGCACTGCCAGCAGGATGGTGACATTCACCCCAAAATCGTTTAATATCACCGTTATCGCCATGATCACAAGTAAACCGTATAACAAGCGCTTAAATAAGATTCTCAGGGATTCGCTGGTATCTACTTCTCCCTCAGGAACCGTATCATCTTGATGCCAGGTGAAGACTAAGTCTATGAGTTTCCAGAGGATCCGGGTTATCGCCAAGACATACAATGCGAAATACAGCTGGTTTAAGGTCACTTTCCAGTGAACCGGGATAAAGGGCAGTCTCCGAGTTGCAAAATCGAAGATCAAAACGCCGATGAAAAGGTTGATCTGGTTTTTGACTACCGCAACAAATTCGTCATCTCGCTTACCCGGGGTGAACCTGGTGATCCAGCGCAGCAAAGCATGAACTATTCTTGTAATCAAAATCGTGCCAAGCAGGACGATTACTAAGGATATCCCAAGATTAATCCAATCCTCACCAGTCAATCCAAAGATCACCTGCCGGTTTAATCCCGTCGATTTGGCGAAATCAGAGATTGACCTTTGAAGTGGGCTGGGTGTTGCCGTTTTCTCGGGAGTAGGGGTGATGATAATTTCTTCATCTGTGCTCCCATCACCGGGTGTAATGCCCACTTCAACCTGGGTTACGGGAGTTGGTGGGGCGGTTTCAGTGGCCACCAATGCAGAAATATCTTGACTGCAAGCAGCTGTCAG
>JAUWLJ010000331.1 GCA_030613705.1 Chloroflexota bacterium | reverse complement strand
CGGTCGGGAGACACTTTTGATGGCTGCGTAATCCAACCATCCATCGTCAACCTGAGCGGCAGGAGCAACATGAAAACCACCACCCTCGCGGGGGCCATTGCAGAGAACGATCAAGAGGTTCTTTTCCTGCCAGGTTTCCTGATCGGATTCGAAATGGATTAGGGTAGGTTCATGATTGAGCAGGATGGTCTGGATCACGGCGATCAAGTAAACCAAGAAACCGCTCAGTACGGGCACATTACGAGAATGGATGGTTGCTTTGGCATCGAAACCTATGCCTAATGTATTGTCCCAATATTCCTTGCGTGATCCGGTTTCGACTTGGGCGATGTCAATATATTTTGGTACTCCAGTGAAGACCTGGCGCATCGCCTTAGCTGGTTGAGTTTGAATGCCAACATTGCTGGCGAAATCATTTCCTGTGCCCACCGGCACGATACCCAAGCGCGGCCTGCGTTCCGCGGGCACCTGCATGAGGCCATTGATCACCTCGTGGGTAGTCCCATCTCCTCCCACAGAAATCACCAGCTCATAACCATCCTCCGCCGCCTGACGAGCTAGTTCTGTGGCATGGGTCGGGTAAACCGTACCCGTCCAATCCGCTCCACCGAACTCCTCAACAACAGAACGCAAATCTGATCCCCATCGCCAAGCGCGCCCTAAATCTGCGTTGGGATTTATAATCAATTTCGTATTATTTTTGTGCATATCTTTTACGGATACCTGTGCTGAATTTCTGAGGTGGGTAGCACAATCTGACCTTCCAGGGAATCCCCCAGAAGCGAGACCTGATCTGGTTGAGTTCCTGCCACCCAGGCAGTGTAGGCAGCAACAAGTGCATCGAGTTCTTCCACCTGGTAGAGATCATCGATGGGCAAGATTCCTTTAAGCAATCGATGGCGAGTGATCTCTTCAAAAATATACATCGGGTCAGGAATGTTTAGATCGTACTTATAAAGGATCAACTGGCGCTGGATGCGGCCCTCTAAAGAGTGTTTGTGTAGCGGCAGGTGTTCGAGCAAGACAGAAAAGCAAGCATGTGGGTACACTTCCAGGTACTGGTGAGCACTGTCCTTCTGGGGGTAAGCAAGATAATTCAGGCTCTTCAGCCTCTGGAAGAGAATGAAACCCTGCTGCATCCACCTTGGACAGGTCTCTGCCTGAGAAGAAGTTTGCGGCATATAAATGTTATGCTGCCGCAGCAGGTACTCAACCACCCGGAAATTCCTCCAGCGGCCTGGTCTGGGGGGTGGAGAAAGGCGGTCTCGCACTTCAGCTCGATCCATAAAGCCTTGATTGGGGCTGCGTGGGGCGCTCACTGCAACAATTGCTGAGCGTTGACCAGCCACAAATGCCAGCACTTCATCCATGTCTCCTTGCCCGATCGCCAGCAAGTTGCGATCTTGATCCAAGGCTGCATAAGTGAAAGGCCGGTCACCAGCTGTGGGATCTATTCCGAGGTAAGTCGTATTGCTATAAAACATCCTGCCTGAGTATCAATTGAAAGAGATAATTGCTTTAAATAGAGTTTAGCGCAAAAGTTTATAAGATGCAATAAGCAAATCAGGAAGTCTGTCACCATTAGATCAGGTCACCTATCTTTGACTTGTCAGAATGCCTGGACTATACTTAATATCGAAATCCCAAGAAACTCTACATAAGGAGATGGTTCTTATGACCGAATCAACTTTCAAGTTAACTTATGCAACTATGTTCAACCCACCCGAAGAGCTGCACACACGTTTTGAACAGGTGCTAGCTGATGCCAAAGCCAATTTGGGGCAGGAACACGGCATGATCATCAATGGTGAAGAGCGATTTACAGAGGAGAAATTCGAAGACCGTTCTCCAGCAAATACCGACCTGGTATTAGGTGTTTTCCAGAAGGGTAGCGCTCAAGATGCCAATGACGCAATTGCTGCCGCCCGCAAAGCATTTCCCCAGTGGCGTGGGACGAAATGGCAAGAACGGGTCAGTTTACTGCGTAAAGCTGCCGATCTTATGGATCAGAGGACCTTCGAAATTGGAGCGGTAATGGCTCTGGAAGTAGGCAAGAACCGCATGGAATCATTGGGGGATATCGCTGAAACAGCCGACTTAATCCGCTATTCCTGCTACCAAATGGAGAAGAACGAGGGTTATATTGTCGAGATGGGTCGTGATCCGCTGGTTGGATACACCGCCACCAATACCTCAGTGCTGCGTCCATACGGCGTGTGGCTGGTGATCAGCCCATTTAACTTCCCAGCCGCGCTGACCGGAGGTCCTTCTGGGGCTGCTCTGGTAGCTGGGAACACGATCGTGATCAAACCAGCCACCGATACACCATTCGTGGTCCGCCTGCTGGCAGAGTGCTTCCGCGACGCGGGACTGCCCGATGGCGTCTTTAATTTCGTGACCGGTCCTGGCAGCACGCTGGGCCAGGCATTGATCGATAATCCAGATGTTGATGGTGTGACTTTCACCGGCTCCTTTGACGTCGGGATGGGTATTTTCCGCGATTTCGCCAAGGGAAATTATGTGCGCCCAACTATCTTAGAATTGGGCGGTAAAAACCCGACCATCGTCTCCCGCAATGCGGATGTCGAACGGGCTGCTATCGGTATCGTGCGCTCAGCTTTTGGTTTGCAAGGCCAGAAATGCTCCGCGTGTTCGCGGGTGATTGTCGAAGAACCGCTTTACGACACTCTGGTTGACCGGGTCGTTGAGTTGACCAATAAACTCGTTGTCGGTGATCCGACGGATCGTGAAGTCTATTTGGGGCCGGTGATCAACCGCAGCTCCTACCAGGATTACCAGGATTTCACCGAGGAACTCTCCCAGGCAGGCAGGTTCTTGACTGGAGGAAAGATTTTGACCGAAGGTGAATATGCCAAAGGCTATTTCTGCGCGCCCACATTGGTAGCTGATGTTCCCCTCGATCACCGCCTATGGAAGCACGAAATGTTCCTGCCCAT
>JAUWLJ010000018.1 GCA_030613705.1 Chloroflexota bacterium | reverse complement strand
GAAAAAGGGAGTGTCTGTCCGGTCAAGCTCGGACATTGACATTTTTTTCCACTTAATGCAAGCCAAGGGGGAACGCGACCAATTTTGGATACACAATTTGGAATACTACCGAAGGGCTTATAACTGCTTCAAGCCAGCCGGGGCTTGTGAACTACTGCTGGCAGAATTTGACAATGAACCGCTCGCCGCACTGATGGTATTCGCTGCGGGTAAAAGATCATGGTATTTGTATGGCGCCTCCGCATCTCTTTATCGGGAACGTATGCCAACATACCTGCTGCAGTGGGAGGCCATGAAATGGGCTCGATCTGTGGGCTGCACGCAGTATGATTTGTGGGGCATTCCTGATCATGATCAAGAGATCTTGGAGGCCGAATTCAGCCATCGCTCAGATGGCTTGTGGGGAATCTATCGTTTCAAGCGTGGTTTTGGTGGGACCGTCCATCGCTCAGCTGGGACCTGGGACCGGGTTTACAAGTCAATGCTTTACAATTTGTATCTGCGCTGGGTGAATAGAGGAAGGAGTGAAGTTTAGGTCACAGGCGAGTGACTGAATATTGAAATGCCTGAGCTCAATCGCGAGAATTGGAATGATTTAATATCCACTTTACCTGGTAAGCATGTGCTGCAAACCTGGGAGTGGGGCGATTTTAAGAAGGCTAATGGCTGGGCTCCTCTCCAGAAGGTTTGGCATGATGCGGATGGTAAAGTTGTAGCAGCTGCCCAGATCTTGGCCCGTACAGTCTCCGTACGCGGAGTAAATATCCCGCTGCGAATAATGTATATCCCGCGGGGACCACTTTTACAGGATTGGTATGATCCACAATTGAGGGCTAAAGTTCTTGCTGACTTGCGATCACTGGGGAAGCAGCACAAGGCAATCTTCATTAAGATCGATCCAGAGGTTGAATATGGGCGGGGAGTACCGGGACCAGAACGGCAATCAGATAGGCCACAAACTGATACGTTGGTGACTAATATAGCGGCTGCAGGCTGGGTAACGTCCACAGAGCAGGTCCAATTTAAGAACACAATGTCGATCGATTTAAGACCTTCTCCAGAGGATCTACTGGCCAGGATGAAGCAGAAAACCCGGTACAACGTCCGCTTGGCGACCCGCAGGGGTGTTACTGTGCGACCGGGGATCTCAAGTGATCTCAATCTGCTTTACCGGATGTACGCTGAGACTTCATTACGTGATGGATTTACGATCCGTAACGAAAATTACTACCTTACTCTGTGGCATAAGTTTATGGAAGCGCAGATGGCTGAGCCGCTGATTGCGGAAGTTGATGGAGAACCCGTGGCGGCTGTGGTGATCTTCCGTTTTGGGGGACGTGCCTGGTATATGTTTGGTATGTCACGTGAGGCACATCGAGAAAAGATGCCCAATTATCTCTTGCAATGGGAAGCGATCTTAAGGGCGAAGGATGTCGGGTGTGTAGAGTATGATCTTTGGGGAGCGCCAGATGAATTTGTGGAGAGCGACGATCTATGGGGCGTTTATCGCTTCAAGGAAGGCTTGGGAGGGGAGGTGGTGCGCTATATTGGTGCCTGGGATCTGCCGCTCAACAACCTGTTTTACCGCTTTTATACTCAGATGATCCCGCGCTTGCTGGCCCAGATGCGGCGGCGCGGGGTGGAACGAGCTCAAGGATCTATCCTGGCTGGGTAAAGCCAGGATAGGAGGAGAGATTATGCTACCAAGATTGCATTTCGCACATCTTCCTACACCGATCGAAGCCCTGCCGAGATTATCGGCAGAGTTGAAGGGACCGCAGATTTGGGTGAAACGCGATGACCAGACCGGATTGGCCTTTGGCGGGAATAAAACCCGTAAACTAGAATTTCTGATTGCCGATGCACAAGCTGGCGGCGCTGAGACCTTGATCACAGCAGGTGCAGTTCAGTCAAACCATTGCCGGCAGACAGCCGCCGCGGCTAACCGTTTTGGTTTTGCCTGTATCTTGGTATTGGCAGGCGAAAAACCGTCCAACCCATCCGGAAATAACTTCTTGGATCAAATCCTGGGTGCGGAGATCGTCTGGGTAGGTGGATCTGGACGAGAGCAGATCTTGGAACAGACCTTCGAGTCTGCACTTGAAGATGGGAAAAAACCTTACCTGATTCCATATGGTGGTTCAAACGAGAAAGGCGCAGCAGCATACGCGTTCGCCATGCAAGAATTGCTCGATCAGCAAGCTGATTTGGATTGGATAGTATTCCCCTCATCATCAGGAGGCACCCAGGCTGGATTGGTTGTTGGGGGGCAGATGTTTGGTTACCAGGGACGGATACTTGGGATCAGTGTTGACAATCCTGCCCCCGACTTGCAAGAAAGTGTCGCAAAGCTGGCCGGAGAAACTGCTCGGGCCCTTGGTGGGAGCAGTAAATTCTCACCCGATGAAATCCTGGTCAATGATAATTATCTGGGCGCTGGGTATGGTGTGATGGGAGAGCCAGAAGCTGAAGCGTTGTACCTTTTTGCTCAACAAGAAGGCTTGCTTCTCGATCCTGTCTACACGGGTCGCGCTGCGGCAGGGTTAATTGATTTGATCCGCAGTGGGTTTTTCACTGCGGATCAAAATGTACTTTTCTGGCATACAGGGGGGACTCCAGCGCTGTTTGCTCATCCATACCTGGAAAAGATATTAGCTGCTGGATAAATTGGCGCTTATTCTATGAGCTCTGCAACGATAAATCTCAGTCCCCAGGTCTCGATACCATCTCTTGCCAGGCAGGTCTGGAAGGTCAGGTGATGGTCGCCTTGATAGTACTGGCCAAATACCTGGTAGGTGGTCAGCCTTTCTCCGGTTTCTAAATCAATATATTGGCTCCAATTGCTTCCAGGGGTCACTTTCTGGTATTCATCTATGGCTGTGATTCGATAGCGGTCGATAGAGCCGTCTCCCTTGACGACCACCACCTGTAGCCCTTCTATCAGACGGAAAAATTCCTTCCCAGATAGGTAATTGTGAGCGAGGAAACCAAACACATTATAACGAGCAGCCAGTTGAAATTGGGTTACCGTTTCAGGTTTTGCTGAAACAAAGCCGGTGTCGCCATTTGGCTGCTGAACCACCGGTAAGGCAAAGAAACCTGGAATATAAACACCGCGAACGGTATTGGTTTGACCATTTTCAACACTGGCGACGAATTTATTCAGTGAGGGGAGTTGACCACGCGAAGTCCACGAATCGGTGGTGGGGGGTGGCAGATGGATAACGCTGATCAGGCTAGCAAATTCGCCACCGGTCACTGGCAATAATTTTTGTGTGGATAAAAATGATGGGTTCTCTTGGAACTTTATGAAGTGACTTTCAAATGGAAGGAATGAGAAGGGGAATGACAAGCATATGATAAGGAAAAAAAGCAATGCGTTGCGGCTGGTTAATATGTCGTTATGTGTAAGAGGACGGTTCATTATTCACCAATTCCAATAGTCCCTGGTTAGAAACTAGTAATAAAGTTGCTATGTTTATACATCACAACAACCCAGATTAAGCTATTGGAATTGTAAGTTTATGTGAATTTTACGCTGTCTACGCAGATTAGTTTGCAATCAACCCTGTCAGCTCATAAACTTGGATCGATTGCTTTTTCCCCTTAACCTTCAATGGATTGATCGGGTGAGCAAGAATGGCATCGTTGATCTCTTCGCAAGATTGAGCGCTGATCAGGATTTGACCCGGAGCTGCATTTTCCTGCAACCGTTTTGCAGTGTTTACACTGTCGCCGATCGCCGTATACTCCAAGCGTTTTTGAGTTCCCACCAAACCTAAGACAGCTACGCCTGAGTGGATGCCAATCCCTAATTCAAGTCTGAATTCGGGAGGTAAATCGCCTTGCATAGCGTAAATGGCGCTGCGCATCTGAATGGCTGCCCGAGCGGCTCGCAAGGTGTGATCGGGTTGGGGGATGGGAGCATTGAAGAAAGCCATTATTGCATCACCCATGAACTTATCTATCGTGCCCTCTTCTAATAAAATGGCTTCAGTCGCTACACCCAGGTAACGATTCAGAACGGAGACCAGAGTTTCGGGATCATAACGTTCGCTGAGACTGGTATAGCCGCGAATGTCGGCAAAGAGGGTGGTGATATAACTGCGAGTGCCACCGAGATCTAGATCGTCCGGATTCAATTGATCAATCACGACCGGAGACACCATCCGCTCAAATAAGCGCCGTTGGGCTTCCAGGCGGCGAGTCTCAGTCACATCTTCCATCACTATGGCCGTGCCAAAAATGGTTCCTTTAGCGTCTTTTAGTGGAGACAGATTGAATCTCAAATTAAGTGAACCGCGTTGTGGAGTTTGAACATCGAACTGTAACCCTTTTATTTGATGGTTGAACTGGCGAACTTTGGTCAGATATTGTGAGATGTTAATTTGATCGAAGAGGGAAATCTGGCTCACTTTTTTCCCCAGCAAGTTGGCACGTGTTTCCCCCAAGATGTCTTCAGCCACGCTGTTTGTCAGAGAAATTGTTTGCTCGAGATCTGTGGTGACCACACCGCTGATGATGGAAGCGAAGACATCATCCATCAAGTTCTTCAGCTCGGTCACTTCGGATAGCGTCTGCCTGACTGACTCGAACAAGCGTGCATTCTCGATTGCGACAGCTGCCTGGTTGGCGAAAGCAGCTAATAGATTTTTCTCGGTCTCGGTGAAAAGACCTTCGCGGAGCCGATTGTCGGCGTAGATCACCCCGATGATAGATTCTTTCAGGAGGAGTGGAACACACAAGATCGAACGCAGGTTTAGGGAGATGATGCTTTCTTGATCATCGAAGCGGGGATCCTGTTGGGCATTGGTTGTGAGAATTGGTTGCCCTTCGGCAAGCACCCGGTTGACAACAGTCCGGCTGAGTGCAGAGTCAGAAGCATCCAGGGATTCTTGTTCCCAATTGCGTGCAATGTGAATGCTGAGTTCTCCCTGGTTATTATTCAGCATAAGAAATCCCCGCTCTGCACCTGTCAAGCGGACGATAGTGTCCATCACAATTCGCAAGACATCATCCAGCTGTAAAGATGAATTCACTACCTGGCTGATATTTGCTAATTCAAGATGGTTATCCCGTTCTTCTTTTTGCTTCGCAACCTGGGTGCTCAGTTGGGATAGGGAACTGGTCAAGAGTGCCAGATCATCAAAAATGGTTTCCAGATTTACTGAACTACCTTGGGCAAGCGCAGTATGAATTTGTTCCGTTAGCTGGCTTAGGAGGAAAATTTGCCTGTCAAGTGAGAAATTCGCTGAATTGGATGAATCGCTTTCCATTTATATCCACTTTGGGTAATGATCAATTATTATTGGACGAGCGCCTCTTGAGTTTTGGGTCTTGAAAGCGAGCGAAGAAGTGCTGTAGCCTGGCGAGATAGGAAAGCTTGCGAATCTCTTTCCCGGCAAGCTGAGCTACTTCTGAATCAGAGGCTTGATTGCCGTAAATCGAGTTCTGGTACGGAATAATCACTGATTGGACCGGATTTTCTGCTGCCGGAAGAATTTGGACGAGATCAGCCCCACGTTCGAAAGGTGTATCCGCCAAGTGGGGAGGTTGCCCGAGGCGAGAAAGGGCGTGATTAAGTTCAAGATAAGCCCGTGAGAGGGGCGACAAACCAGCATGCCGAGCCCAGCGGATTAGGAATTTTGGAGAATTGATACCCACACGTTCCAGACTAGTTTCTAATTGAACCGGAATTGGAGGTGAGCCTCGCTGGAGGCGAACTCTGCGGACAAGCAGGGTGATAGAAATGATAATGATGATCATCATTGTGACATAGATCAGAGTAGGATCAATTGGCAGACCTCCGATCGATGCACCCCAGGCTGAGTCGCTCAAGGCGGATAATTCATCCAAGCGACGCTGGGCGCGATCCCTCTGGTCTTCAAGTTGTTGATTTGGAGCAGGTGGTGCAGAAGAATCAGAGAAAAGCCCAATCGGGCGAATAATAGGTTGTTGTGAGACTGTCGGTTCGAATTCTACCCACCCAATATTGGGGAAATAAACTTCAGGCCAGGCATGCGCATCGCGATGACGGACATCAAAGATATCGTTTGTGATTTGGATCTCTTGGGGGATGTTTTCCCCACCGGGCTGCAGGGTTGGTATATCCCCTGCACCCCCGAGTGATGTGCGCTCGCCCTCAGCATAGCCCACTGCTAGCCGGGCTGGAATCCCCAATGAACGCAGCATCACAATTTCTGCACTGGCGTAGTAATTGCAAAACGCTTGCTTGTGGTCGAAAAGCACCCAATCAATGGGTTCCTGACCATCTGGAGGACCGGGAACCGTATCGCTATATTTCAGATTCGTGCGAAGAAAATACGTGATCGCCTGGGCGATATCGTATGGGTTATTGTATCCAGAAGCGATCTCCTCTGCCAGATCAAGTGTACGCGGGGTGATCGTGTCAGGCAGTTGCAGGTAGCGCGCGGTGACCCAGGAAGGGTAATCAGTTCCAGCTTCGCTCAATTCCTTTCCTGAGGCGGCGGTGAGCGAAGCTTCAACCTGATAAGTGTCGCCCGCGAGTAAGATAGGATCAGCTTTTAGATGACTCAGGTCAACAGAGCCGTCAGAATTAACCGCATAGTACGCCTCCGCAGGTCGGCTTACCCAAACTGGTTGGGAGGGCGTTTGCAAATTTTGAATGGGGAAGAGAGTCGTAATCGTGAAAGTGCTGCTGGCTCTGCTCTCATACTCGGGGAGGTTGAGGTTGAATTCATCAGGGGTGACGAAATCAACTACCGGTAGAGTGCTGGACCAACCATCCTCGTAAGTATCATAAACCCGAGACCGCCAGTAATAGCGGACACTCGATGAGGCGCGCGGAGGTGCTTGTACGGTCATGATGATCGTATCGCTGAGTGGGTTTCCTCTCCCCAGGGGAAGATATTCGCCATAGAAATCCGTGACCACCCCCACAGAAGCTTGTAGAGAATAAAAAACATTGCTCAAGCGATTGCGAACATCTACCCACGGGCGGGTGACATTGAGCCAAACTTGTTCTGCTTGCGGAACTGCTGAGGCAACCGCGGGGACAGTCCAGGCAAAAAGAACCAGAATGACTGTGGTGATCAATCCCAGACGAAGCGAATCGAGCCCGACATAAGGCGGCAGGTAGGTCCCGTTATTCTTCCACCGATATTGAAGTTTGACAAAATGCATACGAGCAACTAGAAGTAATGCCAGGAAAATAAAACCTGCTAAGAACCAGGTCCGCACCGGCAGGAATGGGTCATACGCCTGGATGATGATTATGGTAAAACCGGCCGGTATAATCGCCCGCCAGGGATTCCCATAACGGGTGAGGCTGTAGCCCGCGTAAACACTCAGTGTCCAGAACAGACTGGCCATCAAGAGGTGGAAAAACAAGTTGTCGGTGACAGGTTTTTGTTGGAATATTTGATCAAGAATGATCAGCAGGCGATTGCCCATACTGATCATTCTTTCGGGCCAGAGAACTCCCTGACCCAAGGTCAACCCCAATCGCCAGACGATGGTAAATGCGCCGTAAACAAAGGCAAAGAATCTTACTAACCCAGGCGAAAAAGTGCTTTTCCCAAGCGCGAGACCGGCAACCACCCCCCAGAGTGCTACTGTTTGAACCAGGTTTAATTCATTGGTCCAGCTGGTGGCATTTAATCGGGTCGCAGCGATATATATCGCCGCAATCAGGAGCAATACGGCGGGCCAATCCCACCAACGTTCGGGTCTTGAATCATTGACTGGAAATTCCATAACTCACACCGATAATCATCAAAACTTCACAGGGTAATGACCAGAATATATCAAGATTACTATGTTATTTTGGATTTGGTTCAGAGACCAAATGTGTGAGTTTATTATATCAGCCGAGGGGAGAAGATTAACCAGACACCAATCTCTCTAAGCTGATGCTAATCGTGACGAAAATTTTTGGATGGGGATAATTACTCTCAGCCAATTAAGAACAAAAATGAGGTAAAACCCAGTTATGGGTTTTACCTCATTGGACTACAGAATGATCTGCCTGGACGGTGGACAGGATTTACAAAAGTAAATGAATATAACCAAGGTCTAAATGCTCAGGCCTTGATTTTCTCAATTTTCTTGCCAGTGACTACTGCCAGGCGTTCACCAACATATTGCTCAAGCCCGATCGAAGCTTTGGAGAATGTCTCCGCAGTGGTGATTGTCGCTGGGTGATAATTAAACTGGTCGATTTCCATGCCATTTTCATCCCAAGACTGGAGTACATAAGGGATTTTGCTCATCTTGTCTATCACTTCATAAGGTATATCTTCGTACAGGATCTCCTCATCAAATTTCAGGTCCTCGCATTCTTGGAAGAGCGGTGCGAGTACATAGGGCGGCAGTGTGTAGACGATATCGCCAGCGATCTTTTCGATATCCCAGAAATGATTCTTGCCGCCTACCCGTGGTCCATAACGCAATGAGCAGGCCAGCATCTTACTGGGTAAGGCGTTGTCTTTCAAAAGGTGGAAAGCTTTGCGGAAAATATAGATACCTAACCAATGTTTATCTGCCCAGGTCAATTGAATACCACGTCGCTGCGCTTGCTGCTCAAGAACGGGATTCTCGGTAAGGCGGCCGATCATCATTGTTATGACCGCCCTCCAGTTATCCATCTCAACGCCATTTTCTTTGGCGATTTCAACGCCATCCGCCGCAGCTTGGGCTACAGCCCAGATTTGGGGCATCGTGAAACAGGTTGTTACATTGGTGGGGATTGCCATGGAGGTCAAAATACGAACAACATCAACCCCCTCTGTACTGGCAGGCACTTTGATCATCAAATTTGGTGCGATTGCTCGAATTTCCTGGGCGGTCTCAACCATTTTATCTACATCTGTCAGCAAACGTGGATCCAGCTGACCTGAGATGTAACCAAAACGACCACCGGAAGCTTCCCAAATCGGCATCATCATCTCTGCCCCGCGACGAATGACTTCTTTGTAGGTGAGCCAGAAATACTCATACAATTCGAGACCCGGGTTGGAAGCGATCAAATCGTCGATCCATTCATTCCAGAATTCTGGATCATTCTTGACCGCTGTCAGCGAGAGGGGGGGGTTCGTGGTGCAGCCACGCACTAGACTCTGGGCTGGATCGTCGAGCACATATATCCGGTTGAGCTGCTCGTCCAGCAAGGATTTCTTCTCTTGCGGTGCCGCCGCGACCATATCTTTTACCCAAGATTTGAAAACTAGTGGCGACGAATCCCACCAGATCTCCATGTCAGGATTTACCTGGGTCAAGCGCTCAAGTACACTCTCATTCATCGGTATGCCTCCATTGTAAATGTGTTTGTAGTTATGAATTTTATTAAATAACAGTTTTTTATCTGTTCCATGAAGAAGAAAAACAATTAGCGATTGAGGGTCACTGTCAACGAATACATATCTCCCCGGTTAAAGCAGTAGGTGAATTCCACCGGGGTTCCATCTTCTGCATATACCGTACGTTCCTTAAATAAAATTGGAGCACCTGCTTGAATGTGCATCACTTTGGCGAGCTCTTGATCTGCCAGGCGCGCTTCAATTTTTTGGACTGCCTGCTTAACTGGATATCCTTTTTTTTCAAATTTGGACCAAAGGTGCTGAACGTCAAAGTCAGGTAATTCCTCCTGGATCACTTCTGAAAACAAACGGTGAGGGATATAAGCATCGTGGAGGGTTACCATAACATCGTCAGCTTGACGCAGGGTTTTTATGTGAATAACGAATTCATCTAACTCCAGTAGAAGGGCTTGAGCGATCTTAGGGGTTGCGTGGATGACTTCGAATTCAAGGATCGATGCTTTGGCATGTATCCCATGCATGTTGGAATTTTCAAAAAAATTTGTCAACCGGCTGTGGTCTCGCTCAATGTGGGGCAGGGTTACAAAAGTCCCAACGCCATGACGACGGTATAATAGTCCATCATCGATCAGATCGGAAGTTCCCTGGCGGACGGTCATCCTGCTGACACCAAACTTAGTGGCCAATTCATCTTCAGATGGCAGTTTTTGACCCCTCTCCAATTCCCCCGAAGCGATCTGTTGCCGTAGGGATTCACGGATTTTCACATATAGCGGGATACCTTCGGTATTGGAAATATCACTCATTGACATTAATGCCGATCTTATTTGATGCCCATATATCATCTAGACGTATAGATATCTATATTATAGGTCAATTTTGTTGGTTTGGGAAGTGGATTCCCTGTTGAATTGATGAAAAATTTTAAATGTGGTTTATTTATGGTAAAATTTTCCCCATTGCCAGTATTGCTGAGTAATACAGCGGTAAAATCTATCTTGAGGTGAAAAACTCCTGGGAGAATTTGGTTATCGATTTCTCCTGACGATTTTGGAGCGCCTATGCTTAACGATTGGATTTTTATTGGAATTTTCCTTCTCCTGGCCCCAATTTTCCCGGCTCTTGCATTACTTATCCCCAGATTGATCGCTCCCCGGAAACCAAATCCACTGAAAACTGAAACTTACGAATGTGGCATTGAAACCTATGGAGAAACCTGGGTTCAATTCAAAGTCCAATATTATATTTTTGCACTTGTCTTTCTGATTTTTGACATTGAAATAGTGTTCTTATTTCCATGGGCCGTGGCATTTGATCAACTTTCAATGTTCGCAGTTCTAGAAGGGGTACTCTTCATCATGATTCTTGTTGCTGGGCTGTTTTACATCTGGCGCAAGGGTGTTTTAGAATGGGTCTAGGGGGTCCAAGGTTTAAAATTAAAAAGGCTGAGGGATTTTTTCCATCAGCCTTTTTATGCCGCTTAATTTCGGTTGAATTCTTTCCACCAGGAGAGTTGGCATGAGCGATCCGGTTAATTCCATAGCTGAATGGCTGCGGATGATATTATCCAGTTGGGGATTATCTGAAGGGTTGATCACGGTGATCTTAGGTGTGTTGGGCGTTGTGATATTGGCATCATTTGTCTTGATTGTCGATATCATGTTGGTCTGGATCGAACGTAAGATAGTAGCACGATTTCAAGACCGTTTTGGTCCCAACCGGGTGGGACCATATGGCGTCCTCCAACCCATTGCAGATGTGATCAAATTGCTGATCAAAGAAGATATCATGCCAAACGGGGCGGATAAGTTTATCTTCAATATTGCCCCAATTATTGCCCTGGCAGCCGTACTATTATTATGGGCGGTGGTTCCCTTAGCTCCGACGATCATAGGAGCGGATATCAATGTGGCTGTCCTTTACGTGGTTGCCATCGGTTCGCTCGGTACACTGGCGATCATTATGGCTGGTTGGGCTTCCAACAATAAATATGCTTTACTGGGTGCATTTCGCACAGTCGCACTGTTGATCGCATATGAGGTGCCGATGATCATCGCCCTTTTGGTGCCAGTTCTTCTCGCGCGCTCAATGGGAATGCAAACAATTGTTGCTGCACAAAGCACCTGGTACATTTTTGTTGTGCCGTTAGCCGCAGTGATCTTATTCATTTCATCTATTGCTGAGCTCGGCCGGACACCATTTGATATCAGCGAAGCTGAATCAGAGATCGTCGCCGGTTTCCATATCGAATATACAGGGATGAAGTTTGGACTGTTTTATGCGGGTGAGCTGTTGCATGCCTTGACTGTTTCAGCTTTGATCTCCACCTTATTCTTAGGAGGTTGGCGAGGTCCTTTCGTCGATCAGGTGCCAATTCTAGGTCCGGTTTACTTATTTATAAAATCTTTCTTTGTCTATTATTTGATCATGTGGATACGCTATTCATTCCCGCGAGTTCGAATCGACCAAATGCTGGGTTTCAACTGGAAATTCCTGACCCCATTAGCATTGTGCCTCCTGATCGTGGTCGCGATCCTTGATAAGCTTTTAGTCGGGACATCCCAAGCAGTATACGTGTTGGTTATGCTAGGAGCCAATCTGATGATCGTTTGGGCTACCGTGCTTATCCTGCGGAAATATGCGCGTGTGGAGCGGAAACGGATCGGTGAAGAGCGACCGGTAGCGGTTCCTCCGGACACCGAATCAAGCGAACTAGTAGGACAGGAGTGAGGTGATGACTGTTTTGCAGGTGATCTTTCTTATTACGGCAGTCGTAACCCTGGGTGGGGCTGTACTGGTTGTCACTGTCCGAAATTTGATCCACGCCGCCCTTTGGTTAATCCTGACCTTATTTGGCGTGGCGGTAATGTACGGATTGCTGAGCGCCACTTTCTTCACAGTGATACAGGTAGTAATTTACATCGGGGCCATCGCTATTCTGATGATCTTCGCCATTATGCTGACCCGGAGAGTCAAGCAGGAAGCCGGCAGCAGCGTTAATAAAGGCTGGTGGTTGGCTGGATTGATGTCGCTGGTCTTATTCACTGCTTTGGTTTGGATGTTCAGCACTTGGAGTGGTTTTCAAACGACATTACCTGTGATGCCTGCAAATGTTGACATGGTTAAGGTGTTGGGTACTGCGCTGGTATCTCCAAATGGCTATGTTATACCCTTCGAAATCGCCTCGGTTCTGCTCCTGGCAGCATTGATCGGTGCAGTCGTGGTGGCTTGGGAGAGAAAATCATGATTTCACTATCTTACTTTTTAGTCTTTGCGGCCGCATTGTTCTGCATCGGTTTGTATGGCGTCTTAGCTCGCAAGAATGCAATTGCAATACTTATGGGTATCGAGTTGATGCTTAATGCAGTAATCATCAACCTGCTCGCCTTCTGGCGTTTTCGCAGCCCGGAAATGATCGCCGGTCAGGTTTTTGCGGTCATCGTTTTTGCGGTAGCAGCTGCAGAAGTTGCCGTTGGCTTGGCTTTATTCATCTCAATTTATCGCCGACGCAACACGATCGCCGCTGACGAGATCGATCTTTTGAAATGGTAACAGGAGATAAATAATGGAAACATCGACGCTCGTCTGGCTCCTGCCTGCTCCACCGCTATTGGCATTTTTCCTGATTATTCTCCTGACCAATCGCAGTAAGAGTTTGAGCCATTTCCTGGGCATTGGAGCCGCATTGCTCTCCTTTATTGGCAGCATGGTGATTGCCACGCTGGCTCTCCAATCAGGCCATCTTGGCGAGGAGCCGTTTTCCTCGGTTCTCAATTGGTTTCCGACGGGGGATACCTGGTTCCAGATCGGTGTCTGGGTCGATCCACTCACGGTCGCAACACTCTTCTTCGTGGCGATCACTGTACTGATGATCTCCATCTATAGTGTTGGTTACAACAATTATGGACAGCCCAAAGGAGATCATGATGCACCCGGTTTACCACCTCACGGTGCTACATTAGAAGATGATCACGGGCACAAACATCGGGTGCCTTCTATTGAGCCGATGTATTCACGATTTTTCGCTTTTATCTCTCTATTTGCGTTTGGTATGTATGTCCTGGTCGTCTCCAATAACCTGCTGACTTTATTTGTGGGTTGGGAGATCATGGGCTTGTGTTCATACCTGCTGATCGGTTTCTGGTATGCGAAGCCATCTGCCCGGGCAGCGGCGATCAAAGCTTTCCTCACTACCCGGATTGGTGATGTGGTCATGCTTCTGGGATTGGTTTACCTGTA
>JAUWLJ010000104.1 GCA_030613705.1 Chloroflexota bacterium | reverse complement strand
AAATTTCCCGAAGCAATCAAATCAAAAGGAAGAGGTGAATCTCTATCGATTGGAGAATTTATTCTCAATTTGCAGGCAGAATGCATCTCCTCGGTTCTCCTGAGGTGTGATAATCGCTCGCCTTTTGCTATCAAGCAGCACACCAATGTGTCAATCAGGTAGTGAGTGAACTGATAATCCATTAACCCAATAACACACAACTCACCTGGTCAAGATCGCAGCCAAAATTATGATGATTATGATCACGATCGCCCCGGCAATCCAAATCACTCTCCGGGATGAGAACACCTCCCCGGCCATATCCTTGGCGACCGAAGCGGCAAACTCACTTTCTGAAGGAGGTTTATATTCAACCTGCTCACCTGTGGTCTGGGAAGCCTGGCGGGCCAGTAATGCTTGGTTGAGCGAATCTAATCCCTGCTTCAGTAAGCTCTTACTGACCGATTCCATCATCCGTTGTCCCACGCTCGCCAATCTGCCACCTATTTGCATATCTCCTTGATATTGCATCAGGGTTTTATTCGCTTCTTGGGAGATGAGCTGTACCGAACCCGTTCCTTTAACGAATCCAGGTTTGCCTTTCCCTTCCACAGTCATCGTCAGGCTCTCGGGTGGAACTTCATCTGAAATGACCAACAGACCTGAAAAGAGGCCAGCTACAGGACCAATGCGAACATGCATCTCCCCCTGGTACTCATTCTCGCTGACCTGTTCCAGGCTTTGGGTGCCAGGTAGTGCTGTTGCCAGTACTTCCGGATCGCGTACAACATCCCAAACCTGCTCCCTGGTTCCATCAAACATGTATTCCCCTTCGATTTTCACTTCTCACTCTCCTTCTCCTGCAGTAGTTCAAATAAACGGTTTGGACTGAGAGGCATCTCGAGAATTTCAAGATCATGATCCGGAAAGGCGTTTTCGATCGCCTGGGCGAAGAGTGCCGGGACAGGGATGGTCCCAGCTTCGCCCACACCCTTGGTTCCCAATGGATTAAGAGGGGAGCGAGTCTCGAAATGTCCAATTTCGATCCGTGGGACTTCGTTGGCAGTGGGGATCAAATAATCGGCCAGTGATGCATTGAGCAGCTGCGCGTTTTCATCGTATATGAGCTGTTCATAGTAAGCATTGCCGATACCCATTGCCACACCGCCGTGGATTTGGCCTTCCAGGATCAGGGGGTTGATCACCGTACCGCAATCTTCAACGACGACATAACGCTTTATCTCCACCATCATGGTCTCGGGGTCGACTTCGATGATCATCGCGTGGACGCCAAAGGCAATTGCCCCATATTTGGGCCCGAAGTATGCGGTGGCTTCCAAACCTGGTTCTGTGCCGGGTTCTACTGCCCCGCGTAGAGGATTCGCTTCCGCTGCCAGATCACCCAGACTGATTGATAGATGGGGGATATCAGCAACACGCACATAACCATCCTCGAGTTCGAGTTCCTCTTCAGGTGCTTCAAGTAGTTTGCTGGCCAGCTTGAGCACCTTCTCCCGCACGATTAAGGCGGAGGCGTGAATAGCGTTGGCAGCCACGACAGCTCCACGGCTGGCGAATGTGCCCGTCCCCCAATGGAATTGAGCGGTATCTCCAGTGACCAGGTTCACATCTTTAACGTCCACTCCCAGCTGCTCAGCGACGACCTGTGCAAAGGCTGTAAAGTGGCCCTGACCCTGGGTGCCGACACCAGTCGCCACGTTGATTTTTCCACTGGCCTCGATGGTGATCCTGGCTCCTTCATAAGGGCCAACTCCGGTCGTTTCAACAAAGGGGACGATGCCGATGCCGACATGTTTATCTTCCGCTCGTAATCGGGGTTGTTCTTCTTTGACAAACTGGTCATAGCCGATCATCCCAGCTGCCTTTTCCATGACCGGCTGATAATCTCCGCTGTCGAAGATGAGCGGTGAAAAGGCCTGGTCAATGATTTGCTGTTCGTACGGAAAAGCGTCTGGAGGGATGAAATTGAGCTTTCGGATTTCCACTGGATCCATTTCAAGCTCTTTGGCAGCCAGGTCCAGCAAACGTTCTACGACAAAGATACCCTGGGGACGTCCCGCGCCGCGGATCGGGGTGGTGAGGATCTTGTTAGTGAAGACCACCGTTAGATCACTGAAATAATTAGGGACTGCATATGCTCCCATGGCATGGGATTCTGTATTGAGAGGGATGGTCAAACCATAAGGATCATAGGCACCTGAATCATGTAAGAAGGTGTGACTGACACCAAGAATTTTTCCTTCACGGGTGAGGAGCATCTCAGCTTCATGCACCTGTCGTCGTTCTTGAGTGGTGGCATAAAAGTTCTCACGGCGGTCTTCAATCCACTTGATCGCTCGCCCGAGTTGTATTGATATCCAGGGGATGCGCATCTCCTCTGGGTAAAACATCATCATCTTGGGACCGAAAGCACCACCGATAAATGGCGCGATGACCCTGACCTGGCTCTCGGAAAGGCCAAGCCGAGCGGCGAGACCATTGCGGATGGGGATCGGGGCCTGAGTTGTGTCCCATACCGTCAGGTGCTGGCTTTTTGAGTCCCAATCAGCAACGATACCCCGGTTTTCCATTGCCGCAGCAGCACCGCGATCGATTTCGATCTTGCGGCTGATAACCACCTCGGCTGTGGCTTTTGCCGCCTGGTAGTCGCCCTTACTCTGAATCATGTGAGCAGCCAGGTTTGAATCCAGGTCATCGTGTACAAGGGGTGCATTTGGATCGAGAGCTGTCTCAATATCGCTAACAACCTCCAGGGGATCCAAATCAACCAGAATGTCCTCCACTGCGTCTTCTGCGATGTAGCGGCTCTCGGCTATTACGACGGCAATGGGTTCACCAACATGACGAACTTTATCTTTCGCCAGGGGTACTTGTCTGCGGGAGTAGAAGGTGATATCTTCGACAGTTGGGGGAGGTGAAACCAAGGGGGGACCAGGCTGCCAATCATCTCCCATATCTTCAGCAGTGAAGACTGCCACCACTCCCGGGCGAGCCCGAGCCTCGGAGACATCAACACTCCTTAGATAAGCATGAGCATAATCACTGCGCAGGAAGGCAGCATGCAGCATATTGGGGATGTTTACATCGTCCACAAATAAAGCTTGACCGGTTAATAAACGGGGATCTTCAGTTCGTTTTATTCGTTCACCGATAGATTTTTTCATAAAAGACCGTTCCTGTTATTTACTAATGCATTTTTGGTTGGGGAGTATGCTCTGAATCAGTTCAAGTTCTCATGCTCTCCGCAGCTAGTTTGACAGCCTCAGCAATATTTTGGTAACCAGTGCAGCGGCAGAGGTTGCCAGAGATGGCCTGGCGAATCGCGGCCTCATCTGGATCAGGATTGTTCTCCAGGAAAGGAACTAGGGTCATCAAGATGCCAGGTGTACAGAAACCGCACTGCACACCATGCGCATCCCAGAAAGCTTTTTGGATCACATGCAGGTTATCGGGACTGCCAAGGCCCTCGACTGTTTGGATATGGTGCCCATCCGCTTGGACGGCAAACATCAAGCAGGAGCGGATGGGATGACCATCAAACAGGACTGTGCAGGCACCGCAGACACCGTGCTCACAGCCGACATGGGTTCCGGTTAAATCGAGGTCATGGCGTAAGAAATCGCTCAGCAGAATGCGAGGCTCAATAGCGCGTTGGTACTCTGTGTCATTAACGGTAATCGAAAGTTGATAAAGATCACTCATAATAATCGTCTCCTGATTGGGATATCAGACAAATCTATGGTAACGAACTGGGATATATCTCATCTGATTTACAACTTCGCCCGCTCGAAGGCGAGTTCAAGTGCCTGGCGGGTCAATACTTTAACAAGATGCCGGCGGTATGCCGCGCTCGCGTGAATATCGCTGCTGGGATCGATATCGTCAGCTGCAGCGGTCTCAGCTGCAGCACGCATCAATTCAGGCGTTGGAGCCTGACCCCTTAATACCTCGGCCGCGTGATGAGCTGTGACAGGTCCGTCGCCAACGCTGAGGAATACTATACGAGTATCCTGACAGCGATCTTGATCATCCAAGGACAGCACTGCTGCGACGCCAACCAAGGCAAAATCATGAGGGCGGCGGGCAACTTCCATTAAAGCCCAGCCTGTGCGCGCAGGCATGGCGGGAAAAGTGGCTTCCACCAGCAGTTCCTGCGGCTCGAGAAGGGTGGCGAACATGCCTAAGAAGAACTCAGATGCAGCTGCCTCGCGTTCCCCAGATTGGCTGCGCAGGCGGAAGCGCCCACCCAGAGCCACGCTAACAGCCACCAGTTCAGCGGATGGATCAGCATGCGCAATGCTGCCGCCGAAGGTGCCCCGGCTGCGAATCTGGGAAGTGGCGATCATGGGCATCGCCTCGAAAATCAAGGGGGCTCTTTCTGCGATCAGTGGATCATGCTCCACTTGATGGTGACGGGTCATCGCTCCCAGTCGTAAACCCCCACCCTCATCCGGCTGGATGTAGGAGAGCTCGGAGATGTTGTTCAAATCAACGAGAACCGCCGGTTGCGCCAGACGAAAGTTCATTATCGGTATCAGGCTCTGACCGCCAGCAAGAGGCTTTGCATCGTAGCCATGTTCAGCCAGGAGGGATAAGGCTTCATCGACCGTGGTGGGATTATAGTATTCGAAAGGGGGTGGTTTCATAGAAATTTCTACCTCTATTAAATATTTTTCTCTATGTTCACTGCGGATATTGCGCTCACAAGAGCGAGGTTTTGCTGGTCATATTCTTTTCTTCTGTAATACGTCTGACAAATTCATTCAAAGTGGTTGGGGGACGTCCAAGAAGCCAGCTCAAGACATGTGGATTTCCTAAGAAATCAAGGCGCTGATAATAGGTAAACATACTGGTGAGAGTCTCGATCTGGTAATCTCCCAACCCCGCTTCTTTCGCCTGGCTTCGCCAAGTTTCGAGAGGCACAGTGGTGGCTTGAACTGGTCGTCCCAGCTCCTGGCTCAGGATAACAGCCACTTCCGTTTGGGACAATCCTTTATTGCTGACCAGTTCGTAGGTCGCATACTGGTATCCAGGTTCGGTGAGCACGATGGCCGCGGCCTGAGCTACATCCATCAAATCAACCAGGCTCAAACGGGTGTCAGCCGGGTATGGCACTGGGTAGATACCTTCACTTTGGATTCGCTCCCAATGAGCGATGATGTTTTGCATATATGCGGCAGGCTGCAGGATTGTGTAGGGCAACCCGGATTCGACCAGCAGCTCTTCAACCCGCAATTTCTTCCAGTGATGGGGCATTGCTTCGGTTTGGGGATTGAGCACGGAGTGGAAAACGAAATGTTCAACCCCAGCAGACTGGGCGGCTGCGATCACAATCTGACCTATGGCGACCTCGTCCGGGCTGACATTGGGGCAAATATGGTAAACCGCGCCAACTCCCTGCAAGGCGCGCCCCATCGTTGAAAGTGAGTTCATATCCCCAACGAGGAGTTCCTGCACGCCAATGGCTTCAACTACCTGCTTTTGCTCTGGTCGATGTAATAGGGCGCGCACCTGGGCGCCTTTTTCGATAAGCGCCTGAAGTACACTGCGACCTGTCTTCCCAGCAGCACCGGTGACAAGGATCATCTTTATAGATAGCCTTTTAATAGGGCTGTCGAATATCTAATATCCAATCTCTAATCTCCATTCTCCAATCTCTAACCTTCCTTGAAGGCCACGAAGCGACCCCACATGGAGGCGATCTCCATTCCTTTCTGCAGGTAGCAGCCGATATAATAACGACCGCTCTCGGCCTGGGCAATATCTTTGCCAAGGTTTTCAGCGTGAACGATCTTCTTGGGGAAGAGGTTGAGGTGAGTATCCTGGTAATACTTGTCCAGTGGGTACATCTCGTCCCAATCCTTGCCGAAATCATCGATCAGTTTATGGTTGGCCTCTTCGAAGGTTTTAGGATGCCAGATACGCTGGATAGTGTTCATCGGGTGGTCCTGGCTGACGGCATCGATGGCCAGCCACTTGATCTTCTTGTCGACACACCATTGCGAGAAATCGGGTGATGGACCAGGGTGTTTGATCATATAACGGAATTCGTCTGAGTCCGGGCTGATCCAACCATACTTATACCACCCGGTTTTGAGGATCAGTATATCCCCTTCCCGGACGTCTACAACACTTTCGATCATTTCGGGTGTGTAAACACTGGAATCGGAGACCAGGTGGGAGATGTCGGCGATCACACCGGGGCCTACCCAATCCTCCAGGGGGACCTGGCCGATCGTCCTGCCAGCTGGCCAGAAATGCTTCTCGCCATCCATATGGGAGGCCAGGTGAATGCTGGCATTGCAAATGGAACCATTTCTGCCCATGCCAAAATATTGACCGCCGACTCGTTTCGTATAGGTAACCGTCAGGGGCACATAGTTTGCCCATTGAGGTGTTTGCACGCTGAAGGGTACCGTCAGGTCCAGCATTTCGGCTGAGGCCAGCAGCTGGAAGAATTCCTCCTCGTCCATGCCATCTGGGGGCTGCAGTGCGCAGGCTCGCGACCAGGCCGTCTCTACCTCCATGAAGGGGATCGGGTAGATCATGATCCAGGCGCGTTGGTTCTTGAGCTGGTCGATATCACCGACGATCGATTCTGCCAGCAGGAGATGAGCTTTGGGCATTGTCTTGTGGGTGAGCTGATAATATTCATCCTGAGGGAACATTTCATCCCAGGATTTCCCGTACTCGGCTTTTAACTTAGCTTCCGCCTTCTCGAATTCATTAGCGTGCATATAGCGGATGGAGGTGTTCATCGGGTGTTCGGCACTGCCGCAGTCTACTCCAATGATCTTGAGCTTCATCTCTAGAGCCCACTTGAAGAATTCCGGAGAAGGTCCAGGATGCCGGACCAAAAAGCCAAATTCCTTGGATTCGACACCACCCTGGGCCTCCGGGTTGTAAACATCGGGCCAATCCCATGAGTAGCGGTGGTAGCCAGTATTGATGATCAGGATATCGCCCTCTTTGACCGTGGCTCTCTCTAGGATCATCTCGGGGGTGTAGAGACTGTAATCGGATACCGCCTCGGAGATATCGACAACCACGCCAGGACCACACAGGTCTTCCAGGGGGATGTCCGCTATCGCTCTACCACCGGAATGGAAGGCGGTTTCGCCGACCAGGTGAGTCCCGACGGTGT
>JAUWLJ010000258.1 GCA_030613705.1 Chloroflexota bacterium | reverse complement strand
TTTTTGGTACTTCAAGCTAAAAGCCAGACTCTTTTTCCCTTCACCTGCTTGTCCACCACGATAAACATCGAACAATGCGATCTCCGCAACCGTATCCCCGCCTGCTTCACTAATCACGTCTATGACCTGTTGTACCTGGATTTGCTCATCGACAACAACGGCCAGGTCCTCGAGCACCGGAGGGAATACCGGTACTGGCTCAACATAATATCGATCGGGGACCAGCGGTGCAATCGCCTCGACTTCCAGCTCCGCGGCGAGTATAGGAAAATCGGGGAGATCATAGTTGTCCTTAACCAGGGGATGTATCTCCCCAAACACCCCGATTATTTCACCCTGAAATCTTACCAGTGAACACTTTCCAGGATGGAAAGAAGGATGTCCAGATGGTTCAAATTGGATCTCTCCCAAGTGCAGACCATCAAACAGATCACTGATGATGCCTTTCAAGTCGTAAAAATCCATTGCAGTTTCGTCTGATCCCTGCCAGTGAGACATCCTGCGCAGCCCGCTGAGCAAGATGGCGAGTTTTCGTGGTTCCCGAGGATATTCTTCTCCATCCTCCGGTAGGAAAACTTTACCTAATTCAAAGAAAGCAATCCGCTTCGATGTGCGCGTATTTTGTTCTCCAATTTCAAGAACGCTGGCCAATAAACTTTGGCGCAAGGCAATCCTGTCGCTTGATATTGGATTGGCGATGCGGATATAAACTGGCTTATCTGAACCCGATTCTGGGTATAATCGCGCCTCATTTTCTGGGGCAGTCAACCGGTGTGTAATCACTTCCTGAAGACCCAAATTAACCAGCAGATCTTTGAGTCGTTCTTCGAGATCCAGGGATACATTGCCATGCTGAGGTGGCAATGTATCTGAAAGCCTGGTTTCGGGGATTTGATCATATCCATAAATCCTGGCGATCTCTTCCATGATATCGGCAATCCCGACGATCCCCTGGCCAATATCCAGGCGATGGGCAGGTGTCTTAACAGAGAATTGGTCCCCATTGACATCGACGGTGAATTCCAGGCGGGTCAATATCTTGGTGACCTGATCCGCACCAAGATTGATTCCTAACCAGCGTTTAATGTCCTGGGTGGTGAATTCAACAGTTGGATCATCTGGGGGTAAGGGGTAATTATCGACCAAACCTTCAGCGACGACTCCTCCAGACCATAGCCGCATGAGTTCCAAGCCACGGCGAACACCAAGTTCGGCTAAGGCTGGGTGAACACCCCGTGAGAAGCGATAAGCAGCTTCGGACGACATGTGTTGGGCAGACAGCGTGCGACGTATATTGGTGAAATTCCAAGCCGCGCCCTCCAACAGCACACTGCGGGTCTCGTCGTTCACTTCCGACTCAGCGCCCCCCATCACTCCAGCGATGGATAATGCCCCTGCGCTGTCGCATACCAGGACGGTGAAATCATCTAAACGGTGCTCGATTTCGTCCAGGGTGGTCAGCCGCTCGCCAGGGTTTGCGGTGCGGGTTGTGATTTTGGGAGGCTCACCTTGTGCACGTTCAATTAGGGTGTCGAAATCGAAAGCGTGGAGAGGTTCACCGATCTCCAACATGGCATAGTTGGTCGCATCGATAATATTGTTAATCGGTCGCATGCCGGCCAGGTGAAGCCTCCGCTGCACTTCGTATGAACTGGGGCGAATTTCGATGTTCTCAATTAATCCTAGCACGAATCGGGGGTTAAGCTCCGGTTGGCGGATTTCGATAATCACTTGTCCATCTATTGGATGACCTTCCATCGGCGTATCCAGATTAATCGATCGCAGCTCTTTACCAGTAATTGCTGCGATTTCTCGCGCAATGCCCAGGATATTGGCATCCCGGGCGATATTAGGTGTGATAGCGATGTCTAAGACTGCATCTCCCATATAGTCCACCAAAGGCATACCAATCGGGGCATCTGGATCGAGGATAATAACCCCTTCATGGGAGTCGGAAATACCCAATTCTTTTTCCGAACAAGCCATTGAATAGGATTCTACTCCCCGGATTTTTGTACGCTTGAGAGTCATTATTACCTGATCGGATTGGTGTCCATCGAAGAGTCTGGCTCCCTCCCGTGCGTAGGCGACTTTAATTGGTGTTTCAAGTGGTCCCAGGTCTTTAAAAGGGAAGAGATTTGGAGCTCCGGTGAGGGCGATATGCTCCTGCTGCCCATCGTTTAGGCGGCACAAGACCAAACGATCTGCGTTAGGGTGGGGCATCACCTCATGTATTGCCCCAACCACAATCTTATCTGCATCCCATTCGATGCCTGAGATCTTTGTCTCTTGGCGAGTGTCCCCACTCGAATGAATTTCGACTTTACCCCCCGGTATTGGGAGGCCAACAAAAATGATCTCCTCGACTTCTAAGCCAGCCATGGTCAACTGGCGGGCGAGCTCTTCTACTGGCAGCTCGACATCGACATAATCTTTTATCCAGGATAATGGTGCTTTCATAAAATATCTCCTAAAGGTTGGGAGAGATCAGTGAATATGTTGTTGAAAGTATTGAGGGTAACCATTGATTATTTTTTTCTATCACGGTTCACCTCTAAAATTGTTCTAAGAAGCGAATATCATTTGCCCAAAAATTTCGGATATCCTCGCTCCTGTAGCGCAGCATGGCGATGCGTTCAGGTCCTAATCCGAAAGCAAATCCGGTGTAGATGCGCGGATCATAGCCACCATTTTGCAGTACGATCGGATGGACCATTCCGCAGCCCAAGATCTCCAACCATCCAGTGCGTTTGCAGACTGGACAGCCTTCACCACCGCAGACAAAACACTCGATGTCAACCTCAGCGCTTGGTTCAGTGAAGGGGAAATGAGAGGCGCGGAAGCGGGAGCGAACATTTTCTCCGAACATGCGTTTATTGAAGTCGCTCAATGTACCTTTCAGATCGCTGAAGGTTATATTTTTACCAACTGCCAATCCTTCAACCTGGGTGAACTGGGATTCAGCACGTGCGGTGACCTGCTCGTGGCGGTAGCACATTCCGGGGAGAATAATTCGGATCGGAGGCGGGTCCTGCGGATTGGCTGCTGAATACTCTCGCATAGCGTGAATCTGTCCTGGCGAGGTATGGGTGCGCAGTAGGAGGGGATTATCTTCCTCAAATTCCCCTTCAATGTAAAATGAATCCTGCATCTCCCGTGCTGGATGGTGGGGAGGGAAATTAAGCAGCTGAAAATTATATTCATCGGTTTCAACGTCCCGGGATAAATAGACCTGGAAACCCATCTCAGCGAAGATCTGGTAGACCTTGCGCAGAGTTTTCGTTATTGGATGGAGTCGACCGAAAGAAACTGCCCTACCAGGCATGGTGACATCCAATCGTTCAGTTTCAAGGGCGTGACGCAATCCTACCTGCTTGAGCTTTTCGGCTTTTTCATCATGTTTCAATTCGAGGGATTGTTTTACCTGGTTTGCACGCCGACCGATAGTGGGTCGCTCATCCTTAGGTAGCTGCCTCAACTGATCGAAGACCGTCATCAGGGGGGAACTTCGTCCCAAGTAAGCAACCCGCCAGCTTTCCAACGATTCTTGATCATCCATCAGTTCTAGATTGGAAAGGGCATCTTGTTCAATTTTCTCCAATTGCTCCAGCATGCGTACCTCCATGATTTATGAAAAAACATCCCGTCCTGTAAAGGGACGGGATGGAATTCCCGCGGTACCACCCAATTTGACCGGTGAAAAATGGTCCACTCAACGACAAAAAGCAATAGTTCGCGATTGGCTTCCCGGGATAACGCTGGGACTGCGGCCCAAACTACTGGATCGATAACGATCGTTCCCCTGGGCAGCTCAGGAGGGAATTTCAGTCAACATTCACTGGGTGGGGGTCTCAGTCAGCGCCCCGCACTTCCCTGTCAGTTTTTGTTGGCTTACTTTTCTCCGTCATCGCTGTTCAATGTTAAAAGATAATCTAATTA
>JAUWLJ010000351.1 GCA_030613705.1 Chloroflexota bacterium | reverse complement strand
GTTCACCAGTGTTGGTTAGCTCTCCGGAGACAACCCAACTATTGGAGCCAATCCCTGCCCCACGCGGGCCTAGCAAAGCATCCAGGCCAATTACCTGATTTGAAATGCTCTCGAACAATGGAGCCAGATCAATTGACTGGGCATCGTTTATCTCCAACCCATTGCCGGCGCTCACATTTGAGGTGGGCACGATGATAGGATGGTCTGCAGGATAAGGAGGTACAATTTCGTTCACCTGCTCGGGGCTCAAAGTCTTCAACAAATTGGCTCTTTCGATTTCAAAAGTCATATTGCCCCCCAAATCCCATGCCATTGCTTTTGCCCAGGTAAGGGAGTGCAATGGCTGCCAGGGTTCCGGCTGGTAGTCCGGGTTGAGCAATTTGAGTACAGCGTATTCCAGGCTGAGCGCGCTTCCCTGGTGATCGGCTAAATAGGCATTCACGCCCTCCGCGAAGTCTTGTAAAATCGCTGTACTCATTGGATCGAGACTGTCCAACTCTTCTTCGACGACGCGCGCCCACCCCATAGTCCGCAAGAATTTGTCCGTATCTACTTGAGATTCACCGAACATTTCTGACAACCTTCCAGAGCCAATATGCCGCCAGAAATCCATTTGCCAAAAACGATCCTGAGCGTGCACGTACCCCTGGGCGAAGAACAGGGCGTGGGAGGTGCTGGCGTAGATATGGGGTATGCCATAGTCGTCCCGGAAAATGTCAACTGGCCCATCCAAACCGTCCAGTTGGATTTCCCCACTTATCTTTGGGAAGGAACGTCGCATAGTGAAAAAACCGAACAAAGCAAAAAGTACTAGAATTACAACAAAAATCCCCACCAAACCCAATAGAATCCGGCCAATAGTGCCTGACACAGCGAACCTCCTTCGAATTGTATTTAAGGGTGCCCGATTTCAGAGATTTTTCAACCTGAAGTCAAACACGAATGCCAACTCCCTTTTCTCCCTTCTTTAATCTGCAACTGCCACAACCATAGCAATCGCTTGCAGCTGAGTATGGCTCAGGCTGAGAGACCAGGTATTCAAACCAAGCTGCTGAGCCAGTTGAGCGGCTGTGCCATGCAGGTGAAGGACTGGTTCACGCTCAGGTCCGCGTAAAACCTCGATCTCATGCCAGGTCACCACTCCGATACCAGTCCCGAGAGCCTTAGAGACTGCTTCTTTGGCCGCAAAGCGCGCCGCTAGTGAAGCCGGGTTGCGTCCTACCTCCACCAGCTCTCGTGGAGTATAAACACGATTTAGAAAGCGCTCCCCATATCGCTGAATTACGCTTTGCAGGCGTTCAACTTCGACCAGGTCAATTCCAGTGCGTAACATATGCTTTTCTCCGCATATTCTTCCAGGTCAATGTGCTATCCTTAAACCCACCAAATTAGGTCTCATTGTGGTCCAGCGACAACAATACCTAATCGATCCGGGTGCAAGTAACGTTGGGCAGTTTCCAGCACATCTTCAACAGTGATCTCCCGGAGCAGGTCTTGATAATTGCGGTAATAATCAAGCCCCAAATTAAATCGTTCCAAGTTGAGCAATGCTCCAGCGACACCCCCATTTGATTCCAATGATAGAGGCAGGCGACCAATGAAGTTCGCCTGACTATCCGCTAATTCTTCAGCCGCAACTGGTTCATTTACAAATCGGATAATTTCCTGGGAGATCAACTCAATCACCTTCTCGACATTGGACGGTGCAACTCCAGCTGCCACCCTCCACGGTCCAGGGCCTATGCCCCCCTGCAAGCTGCTGGAGGCATAATACGCTAGACCAGCTTGCTCACGTACTACGTCCCCTATGCGGCCCATCATGCCAAACTGGCCAAGAACACTATTGCCTAAGGCAGCTGCCAGGTAATCAGGCGAGCAGCGCGATGGACCTGCTACTCCAAGCATTACATCGGATTGCGACTTTCCAGCAAGTTCGACCTTTTGGATAACCAATTCATCTAACGGCTCCAGGCCGGGCAACTCCGGCATCAGCGGTTGCTGAATATTCTCCCAATCTCCAAGATAATCAGTTACTTTTGCAACTACTTTCTGCGGCTCGACCGCTCCTACAACAGCGATGACCATCCCTCGCGGACCATAATTCGTCCGATGAAACTCAACCAGATCATCCTTACTGATCGCCATGATTGTTTCAGGGTAGCCATCCTCTGGACGGCTGTACGGGTGGTTGTTATAAACCACTTGGTCGAACGTCAGTGCAGCCATCTGATGGGTATCCTGGGCGCGGATAGCCAAACTAGTAAGCAATTGTGCGCGCAGTTTTTCCACTTGATCATCTGGAAAGACTGGATACCGCAGAGCGTCGGCCAACGATTCAAGAAGTAAATCAAGGTCTTCAGCTAAGGCTTTACCCCCAAAGGCAGTAGTATGCGTACCTCCTGTAAATCCCAAGCTTGCTCCGGCGGATTCGAGTACATCGAAGATCTCTTGGAAATTGCGCCGATTTGTTCCACGCATCAAAGCCACAGCAGTAAAATCTGCCAGACCCAGCTTATCTTCAGGATCAATTAGT
>JAUWLJ010000333.1 GCA_030613705.1 Chloroflexota bacterium | reverse complement strand
GGTCATTGATTCGACCTGCACCATGCCATAGGATTCGGTGCTGTTGATACTTGGTAATACAGTAACCTCAGACAGGTTAAAGAAGGCTGACCATTCCTTAGGAGGCAAGATACCTAAGAAAGCCCAATGGTTACCCAGATTTTGGATCAGTGGTGCTAATTTTTGAGCGTACAATTCCTCGCCAAGAACATTTTGATGTTGACCTGCAAAAAGAACTCTCGCTGTGGGATATTTTTTTAATACTTGGGGTAGCGCTTCGACCAGGTATTCCACTCCTTTTTCTGTCGCCAACCGGGCAGCCATTCCTATAATCCTGTGGTTGGGCAGCAAATTATATTTTGAACGGAATTTTTCCACATCATTTTCAGTTACAGACTCTAAATGGATCGGCGGAGGGATGGCATGAACCTTATCAAGATAGCGACTGAGGAAGGGTGAATTTTCTGCATAATCCAAGGAATTGGTTACGATGATATTGGCAAGCTGCGCTGAGATGTGGTTGGCCAAATGTGAGCCCCGGTTAGCCAAATAATGAATGAATCCGGTCGGAAGACGTAAGTCACAGTGATATGTCAGAAGCATGGGTTTTCCAAGCAATCTGCTGATTGAGGTCACCACCGCGGCATCTGGTTGTGGAGCATGTGCATTAACGACGTCCGCCTGGGCGATTAATTTCCAAGCCCAGTAAGGTAAAGTGGGCATAATCACACCTTTACTTATCCGCATCAACACTCTTGGTCGAATGACCGTAACCCCATCACGGACTTCATTGGGTGGCAGAGTCGGGTCGAAGCGCGAAGTAAGAACCGTAACTTGATGACCCCTTACAACCAGGGCACGAGCGAGTCGTTCTGTATAGATTGTCAAGCCGGAATAATGCGGCCTGTAATACATAAGAGAAATAAGGACTTTCATACCTCAATCAATGCCAACCGGACTAACGTTTTTCAAACGTAAATATATACCAGTTAATGTCTCTCCATCCTGGAATATCGCGTAAACTCCTATAAATCCTGTGATCGTAATGTGAATAAAATGAGCAACCAGGGCAACCGCTAAAGCCTGGGATGTGGGTACACCCAACAGCGAGAATGCACCAACCATGGCGACCTCATAAATCCCCAAACCAGCTGGAGCGGATGGCAAGGCTATCCCCAGAGAGATAACTCCAACGATGAAACCGATCCACCAAAACTCCACAGCTATTCCCAAGCTGAGGGTGAGGAAATATATCTGTACAGATCCGAAGAACCAAGCAACCAGAATATAAAAAACACTTAATAGAAATTGGTCTACCCGCGATAATGCACCTAATCCATCCAGCAAGGACTCGACACGGCGTAAGAACCGCTTGCGAAATAATGGTCTGGTCTCTCCATAAGCTTCTAATTTAATTATTAGCCTTTGACGATATCGAGCTAACAAAAACAATGAAACCAATACCAGGGAAACCAGAACCATCACCAAACTGGCAATTGTTTGACCGGCATCCAATCCAAGTACAAAAGGAAGTGTCGCAAGCAACAACCCAGCAGCAATAGCGACATCGTAGGCACGTTCGATGATGATGGTTGATAGAACGAAAAACGCGCTCAACCCAGTTGCCTGCGATAACAAAACAGCCCGTCCCAATTCACCCAGTCGAAAAGGAAAAATGTTATTCAACAAATACCCCTCGTTAAGGGTCAAGAAAACTCGTCCGTAGGAGGCTTTGTTCTGCAGGAGTGTTCTCCATGAGAAGGTACGCATCAGGACACCTAACAAATAAAAAATAATCGCCGTGACAAACCAGTTCAAATCCATCAAGGTGAGAACTTCGATCACACCTTGCCAGTTTGAAAATCGGATTAGAAGTAGGATTGCGATCGCACTTATGACTAAGCCAGGCAACCATCGTCCGATTCCAGCGACCTTGTTTCGACTCACGAAGATCAATCATCCTCTAAGCGCAGGACGGCGAAGAAAGCCTCTTGTGGGATCTCCACATTACCAACCATCTTCATGCGCTTCTTTCCCCGTTTCTGTTTCTCAAGCAACTTCCTTTTGCGAGATACATCGCCACCATAACACTTGGCCAAGACATCTTTTCTTAGCGCTTTCACATTCGCACGAGAAATTACCCTGCCAGAAGCGGAAGCTTGGATCGGCACTGCAAAGAGCTGTCTGGGAATTAATTCTTTTAATTTCGAGATCAACGCCTGTCCTTTATGGTAGGCGTTGTCACGGTGGACAATCATTGCCAGGGCATCGACGGGTTCATTATTTACCAGAATCTCTAATTTCACCAGGTCGTCTGGCCGGTAATCGATGAAATGGTAATCCAGGGAAGCATACCCACGGGTACGCGATTTGAGCTGGCCGAAGAAATCAACGATCATCTCCGACAAGGGGATTTCATAGATTAGCTGAACTCGATTTGAAGTTGGATAATCTTGCTCAATAAATACTCCACGGCGTTTCTTCACCAAATCCATCACAGTTCCATAGTATTCAGTTGGTGTGAATATTTCGATTTGCATCCAGGGTTCACGGATTTCGGAAACCTCCCCTTCTTCTGGCAGCTCAGCTGGGGAAGCGATTCGTAATATATCCCCAGATCGGATAACAACCTCGTACTCAACCGAGGGAGCTGTGACAATGATGTCCAGGTCATATTCGCGTTCAAGCCGTTCCTGGATGATCTCCATATGAAACATTCCCAGGAAACCACACCGGAAACCAAAGTTCAATGCTTGTGAGGTTTCAAATTGGTAAACCAGGGAGGCATCATTGAGTTGCAATTTCTCAAATGCATCCTTGAGATTGCTATAATCCTCTCCTTCTACTGGATATATCCCGGCGAAAACCATTGGTTTTGCTTTTTGATATCCAGGCAATACCTCAAGGGCAGATTTGGTGGCAGATGTCAA
>JAUWLJ010000006.1 GCA_030613705.1 Chloroflexota bacterium | reverse complement strand
GCCAGTGATATGTATGGTGTCCTGGGTGATCAAAAATTCCGTGTTGGACTGCTTTTTGGCTTTCTATCCCAGAGGCACCATTTTGGATCACTAGAAACCTGGCTGGGGAGCAGCTCTCCAGCCCTCAGACTTTGGGCTAATGGTGATAGCGCCCGGCTCGATGCGGGGGAACAAATAGATACAGATTGGGCTTGTTTGCATTTCCTGCACCTTGACACTCCTGATCCCCTCGCGCCTTATCTGGAGGCCGTGGCACGAGAACACAATATTGAACAGGCAAATGGTTGGAGAACCGTCTCACCAAGCGGTTGGTGTTCGTGGTACCAGTTTTCTGGGGAGGATTATATCGGCAGATTGACTGCTGATGACATCACCAACAATCTGGAAGCCTTACACATGATGAGAGATCAACTGCCGCTGGAAATAATTCAAATCGATGATGGCTTCGAAACTCAGGTTGGCGACTGGTTTTCGTTCAATCCAGGCTTTAAAGATGGTTTGACATCCTTGGCAACTGAAATTCGCAATAAGGGTTTTGTTCCTGGTCTTTGGCTGGCTCCATTTATCTTACAACCAAAATCTGAGCTGGCTGCCCGGCATCCAGATTGGGTGTTACGAAATCGTTTGGGTCGTCCAGTAAATGCAGGTTTCTTATGGAATTCCTTTAGTCAAGCCCTGGATTTGACCCATCCTGATGCCCTCGCATATGTGAATGATGTGATCCATTCTGCGACCCAAGAATGGGGATTCCCCTATTTAAAGCTTGATTTCCTATACGCAGCCGCTCTGCCAGGCCGTCATCGAGACCCTACCCGCACCCGGGCTCAGGTTCTGCGATCCGGATTGGAAGCGATAAGAGCCGCTGCAGGTGAGGATACATTCTTACTTGGTTGTGGATGCCCAATTGGTCCCGCGATCGGTATCGTGGATGGCATGCGTATCGGTGCAGATACTGCCAGACGCTGGAGACCTTTCTATCGAGGGATCGAATCCTTTCTCAAAGAAGAAGCATCTTTACCCTCAGCGTTCAACGCCGCCCACAATGCATTATCCCGTTCCGATCTGCATAAACGCTGGTGGATCAATGACCCAGATTGTCTTCTGTTGCGGCCTGAAACCCAGCTTACCCAGGCGGAAGTGGAAACCATCGCCAGCGTGATCGCATTGACAGGTGGCTCATTAATGGTCTCGGACCATATACCGAATTTACCGCCTGAGAGATTGAAAATTGCGGAAAGTCTATTACCACTGATCGGAAAACGACCGTATATCTTGGATTGGTTCGATCGCTCCACTCCGGAGCGCGTGCAGCTCGATCTGGACGGGCCAACAGGTCCCTGGCATCTTATTGCCATATTCAATTGGGATGATCAACCAAGAGACTTGTCATTGCAGTTAAATGATTTTTATCTCAAAGAGACTGGGGAGCTTTATGCCAGGGAGTTTTGGAGTGGAGTAACCCATCTCATCCCAATCGAACCTAAATCTACCAGAGGTCTCATTCTAGAGCAGGTTGCCCCTCACGGTGTAGTGTTATTCGCTTTACGTCCGCGCCACCCGTATAGTCCGCAATACCTGGGCGGCGATCTGCATATCTCACAGGGGTTAGAGGTGGTCGATTGGCAGCCTGAAGATGGATTCCTAAAAATGAGTTTAGTGCGCCCAGGCTATTCCCACGGCCGGATAGAACTCGCCATTCCCCATCCAATCGAGAGTGCCTCCCTCAATGGCACCTCAATACACTGGACAGCACAGACATCAGGACGCTACACATTTGATCTGGATTTCAATAAAGAAGCCATGATTGAGATTGAATACCAATGAAAATTGATCCATCCTTGACACCATTTTTCTCCCCACAAGGCGTCGCCATAATCGGTGCTTCTCTTGACCCCACCAAGTTGGGATACGGACTCTCACGCAATCTCGTACAAAGTGGCTACCGGGGAGCGATCCATTTTATTAACCTCAAGGGTGGCAACCTAATGGGACATCCGGTTTACAGGCACATCAGCGAAACCCCTGATCCAGTCGATCTAGCTGTTGTGCTGATCCCCGCTCAAGCCATTCCTGCAGCGATTGAAGATTGCGCACAGCGCGGGATCAAAGCCTTGATTATCGCTTCAGGCGGATTCAGAGAAACAGGCTCCCAAGGAGCGGCACTCGAAGACAAGTGTTTGGATATCGCCAGGGCATATGGAGTACGTCTATTAGGTCCGAATTGCATCGGATTAATCGACACCCATTTACCGATTGATACGACCTTCCTTTCTCCGCCAGGGCCGACTCCGGGTGATGTTGCGTTCATCTCTCATTCAGGTGCGATCTGCGCAGCTGTAATCGATTGGGCTCGCGGCCAAGGATTTGGTCTTTCACGCATGGTCAGCCTCGGCAACCAGTCGGATGTAACTGAAACAGACTTGCTCGCCCCCGTCGCAGAAGATCCATACACTCGGGTGATCACGCTATACCTGGAGGGAGTGAGCGATGGACGGCGGTTCCTTGAGCAAGCCCAAGCGGTAACTCGACAAAAACCGGTAGTCGCATTGAAAGTCGGTCGCTATATGAGCAGTCAACAAGCGGTGGCTTCACATACCGGCGCCCTAGCTGGCCTGGAGAGCGCTTACAATGCTGCTTTTCGCCGGGCAGGAGTCATCCGGGCAGAAACGACCGAGGAGCTATTCGATTGGGCGCGTGCTCTAGCCTGGTGTCCCTTACCCAAGGGGCGTTCGGTTGGGGTGTTAACCAATGCCGGAGGTCCGGGAGTCACTGCAATAGATGCACTCGAGGCTCAGGGGTTGAACATCGCCAATTTGAGCTCAGGGACAGAAGCTGCCTTGCGAGATCTTCTCGATCCTGCAGCCAGTCTGAAGAACCCAGTGGATATGCTGGCCGCTGCCACACCCCAACAATATGCCGGTTGCCTGCAGGTACTCTTGGATGATGCCCATGTTGACAGCGTGATGGTGATCTTGCCGCCTCCACCAATGCACACGGCTGGAGGGATCGCCAAAGCGATCATTCCGGTGATCTACACCGCCGATAAACCAGTGATTGTAGCCTTGATGGGGGAACGGCTGATCCAGGAGGCAGTCGAACATTTCCGAGCTGCCCGAATTCCGGAATACCGCTTCCCTGAAAGAGCAGCTGAGGCGTTGGCGGTGCTCACCCAACGAGCAGAATACTTAACCTCATCGAGTGAAATTCAGGAGAGATCACTGCAGCCCTTTAATGATCTTAATTCGGTCGCCGTGGGTTCAATCATATCAAAATATGATTCTGGCGGATTTATCTCGCAGGAGGACGCCTTCGATCTGATGAATGCTTATGGTATCCCCACAGTTCAGCCGCAGCTGGCCCAAACTGCGCACCAGGCTGCTGATTTGGCTGAGGAAATGGGATTTCCAGTCGCGATAAAGATCGCCTCTCCACAGATCACACATAAATCTGATGTTGGCGGTGTCCTGCTCTATTTACAAAATTCCCAGGAAGTGGAGAATGGATTCGCCAAAGTTATAGAAAACAGCCAGGCTGCCTTGCCAGACGCGGATATTCTTGGTGTGCTTGTCCAGCGGATGATACCTGCTGGGCAGGACGTGATTATTGGAGCCATCCAGGACGCCCAATTCGGTGCCTTAGTGATGTTCGGATCAGGTGGAATTGAGGTCGAAGGATTGAAGGATGTTCAGTTTGAACTCGCCCCTCTCTCTATCAAAGAAGCCAAGCAAATGCTTGCAGATACATGGGCTGGGAAGAAACTCCACGGCTTTCGAAACATCCCTCCCGCAGATCAGGGTGCAGCAATCGATGTCTTATTGCGGTTGGCTCAGCTGGCCTGCGACTACCCCCAGCTTGCTGAGATCGAAATCAACCCGTTAAGCGTACTCGAGCAGGGAAAAGGTGCCTTTGCAGTGGATGTGCGAGTACGACTTGGCGGTTAAAGGCGATTCAATCCTTTGATAACCAGCAGCAATTGCTTTAGTCCCAGATCTAGAGGGGGTAAATTGATATATTCACTCCCCGTATGCGCACCATTACCGGTGGTTAAACCCAGGCATATTGCCGGATAGCCTAAGCTGAGAGGAATGTTTGCATCTGTCGATCCAATGTTCAAGCGCGGTTGCATACCGACCACTTCTAATCCTTGAACCGCCAAAGCAATCAGGGGATGATTCTGGGAGATCTCGCCGACAGGTCGCTGACCGATTAATTCTACACTCACTCGCACATCAGTACTCTGGGATTCCTGAAATATGCCTTCGACTGATTTCACCAATTCGTCTAAGGTTGCGACATCCTCGGAACGCAAATCCAGGTCAAGGGAAGCCTCCGCAGCAATGGTATTCACTGAGGTGCCTCCCGAGATCACCCCCACATTCATTGTCGTTCGTGGTTCTTCGGGTATCTGAATTGCCAGCAAACGGGTGACAATCCGGACCAATTCATGCACTGCCGAAGGTTTACCGTAATCAACCCAGGAATGTCCACCGGAAGTATTTACCGTGATCCGGAATCGGCGTACCCCCAATCCACGATGGTATACCTGACCCAATGCCATCCCTTCAAGGATGATATATGCCTGAATCTGATCTGCAAAGCGGTTGACTATTTCTCGCATTCCGCGAAGATCACCCAACCCTTCTTCACCAACATTCGCCACCAACCACAAATCAGAGTTGAGAATTACCTGCTGCTGATTCAACTCCCATAACAAGCCAAATAAGCCTGCTAATCCAACTGCATTATCACCGATCCCTGGTCCCACGACTTTCTCTGCCAAGCGTTCACAACCCAAGTCAGTTCCGGACGGGAAAACTGTATCCAAGTGAGCAGAGACGATGATCGGAAGTGCGGAGCCTGATCCCGGCAAACGGCCAAGCACATTCCCGATTTCATCAATCTCGACATCTTTAAGGTTTTCTTGGATAAATCGTTCGTAAATGAATGCCCCCCGTTTGCTTTCATTAAAAGTGGGCGCGGGTATCTGTTGGATTTCGATCGCCAGCTCAAGCACCTGATTAACCAATTGAGGATCCATTAGATTCTACACCTCACGAACAGATTGACTGAGCGCCTCTAACCGGGCCTGCGCAAGAGTAGGCAAAGCTTCAAGGGCATAGAACGGTCCCTGACCTTCGATTACCAGGGAAGCGGAAATGTTTCCATGTACAACAGCTTGAATTGGATCAAAAGTACGGCGATATCCAGCGAGAAATCCTCCACAAAATGCTTCACCGGCTCCGGTTGGGTCGACAGATTGAACGGGGTACGCAGGGACCTCCCAGCGTTTCCGTGTTGCCGAATCATAGAGCAGCTGTCCGCGTTCTCCCCGCTTTATCACGATGATCTCACATCCATACGAGGCAAGAATTTCAGCCATCTCCCATAAATCTGTACTTCGTCCATGGAATAACGCTCGAGCTTCCTCTTCTGAAGGGAGAAAAGCATTAAGTCCTGTGACGATAGAGGCAACGTCATCCCGGAACGATGGAGTCATATATCCCGTGGATGGATCGAGAGTGATCAAGGTGAATCCAGCTTGTCGCAAGATGGCAGGCAGCAAACTATGCGTCAAATAATCTACTGGGCAGATATGAGCTGCCGTGGCCTCCAAGTACTCTGGGATAAGATCGATATGCCGTAAAGAGGTCAAGGATAGGCGCGTGCGGCTGTCCGGTTCTGTAGATCCCGGCTGGTACCCAAGAAGAGCCTTAGGGAAAGGCAGCCCAAGAGCTGCGAAAAAACCCATCGGATCTTCCTCCACTCTCTGGGTTGGATCCCGATATGCATAAAATGACCGCAGATCAATGGATTGGTCAAGCATATTAATACCTCGCACATCAAAGCCGTGCTCTGAAAACTCCGCTATCCATTCTTGGGGGAAATCCTCACCGACTCGGGCAACTAAACCAGGTGGGGGGGATTGATCCCAGACGGCAAAACCTGCGGCTGCATACAGCAGATTGCCACCCGGGACATCCAGGCATATTTCCCCATTGGGAAGCACAACAAAATCTCGCCTGAGCTGTCCGGCGAGAATGTTGCGCGGGTATGGTGATTCTGCTATCGAATCCATAAAATGATTATACGTCAGGATAAGAATTAATGGAAATGTAAGTCTAAAGATGGATTATCGTGCGAATTCCGCAGAGATAACATGTATAATTCCACCCATGAGCAGTCAAACCACGCGTGCTTTGTTGATCTCCATGCGGCCCAAGCAGTGGATAAAAAACGCATTGATCTTCACTGCACTGGTATTCGATGAGAAATTACTCGATCCTCAGGCATTGCTGGCCACTTTTTTTGGTTTTGTCCTTTTCTGTTTAATTTCCAGCTCGGTATATTTATTCAATGACATCACCGATGTCGAAGCCGATCGCCAACACCCCAATAAACGCAAACGCCCGATTGCTTCTGGAGCACTTCCAATCTCTGTAGCTAGTTGGGCTGTTATCCTGTTTCTCCTAATCTCCATTCCTCTTGCATACCTGCTCTCTCCTGGATTTTGTATAATTCTATTGGTTTACTTCGTGCTCAATCTTAGTTACTCACGTTGGCTGAAACACATCGTGATTATCGACGTGTTTGTTTTGGCCAGCTTCTATGTGCTGAGGGTGGTCGCTGGACTGACTTTGATCGAGGTTACTCGTTTTTCACCTTGGTTATATGTTGTGACCACATTGCTGGCACTTTATATCGGTCTAGGAAAAAGACGGGCTGAATTGACCCTTCTATCTGGGGAAGCTCACACTCACCGCCGGGTGTTGGGCGGTTACACAATCCCTCTCCTGGACCAATACATCACCATCATATCGGCAACTACAATTGTGGCATATAGTTTGTATACCTTCTCCGCACCGAACCTGCCTGATAATAATGCCATGATGCTGACCATCCCCTTCGCAATCTATGGTATTTTGCGTTATTTATATCTGGTCCAGACAAATCATGGTGGCGGGGCGCCTGAAGAGGAATTGTTCACCGACCGTCCCCTGCAAATTACGATCGTATTATGGGGATTGACCGTTCTGTTAATCCTCTATCTCTTCTAAACCACCATGCCTGCCATCTCCGCATCTGCTCCTGGGAAAGTCATCCTGTTCGGGGAACACGCTGTGGTGTATGGACAACCGGCGATTGCAGTCCCGGTGAACCAGGTTAGAGCTAGAGCAATCGTTTCTGCAAGACCCGACCGTCCAAGTGGTTGGGTGAGCCTTCAAGCACCGGATATAGGTCTTGAGGCCTGCCTGGAAGAGCTGCCAGCTGGTAATCCCCTATCTCTTGCGATCAACAGCGTTTTTGAAGCCACCAATATTTCCCGCATTCCAGCTATGGCAATCAGAATAACCTCGACGATCCCTATTGCAGCCGGTTTAGGATCTGGGGCAGCAGTATCTGTAGCGATTATCCGGGCGTTATCCGAGTTCTTAGGTCAGCCACTGCCAGATGAACGGGTATCGATTCTGGCTTACGAAGTGGAAAAGTTGCACCATGGGACACCGTCCGGAATCGACAATACCGTGATCACATATAGAAAGCCAGTCTACTTTGCCAGAACAACAGAAGGGGGAGCAGGCCAGGTTGATAGGTTCAACGTTGCGAGACCTTTCATAATTCTGATTGGCGATTCGGGGGTCCCCAGCCCAACTGCGGTGACTGTGGGAGATGTTCGCAGTGCCTGGCAGGCTAATAGTATTATATACGAGAGATTGTTTGCGAGCGCAGGTGCGATCGTCAATCAGGCCAGACAAGCAATTGAAAATGGTGCTATCGCTGCTCTTGGTCCATTGATGGATGAAAATCAAGATTTACTGGTGAAAATGGGTGTTTCATCCACAGAGCTTGATCACCTAGTTCGGGCTGCCCGCCAGGCAGGTGCCTACGGTGCCAAGCTATCTGGTGGTGGTCGAGGCGGCAATATGATCGCTCTGGTAACCAGGGATAATGCTGAACAAATTGCGGAGGCAATAATCTCCGCTGGAGCAACGAATACCATCGTGACTGAGGTAAAAAGTTGAGGCAATTTCAATGAACCGGATTAGCGATAATCCCCAATCTCTTACCTTACTGAAATTAGGTGGGTCATTGATCACCGACAAGTCGCGCCCGCGCACATTGCGGCTGGACACCTTGGTCCGCTTAGCGGATGAAATCGCATCGGCTCTGCAGCAACGACCATCATTACGCCTGATTATCGGTCATGGAGCTGGTTCTTATGGGCACGTGTCTGCCAAACAACATGGCACACGCCAAGGAGTCCATACGCCAAATCAATGGCATGGTTTTGCAGAAGTGTGGTGGGATGCAGCAACCCTCAATCGACTGGTAACAGAAGCCTTAATTGAGGCAGGGTTATCGGCCATCGCTTTGCCTCCTTCAGCCAGTGTTATTGCCCGAGATGGAGAAGTAGCTCGTTGGGATTTGGGACAGCTCGAAGCAGCATTAGTTGCTGGATTATTGCCTGTCATACATGGCGATGTGATTTTTGACACTCAGCGCGGGGGCACGATCCTTTCTACAGAGGATCTGTTTGCTCACCTGGCAAGGCAATTCCAACCCAAGAGATTGTTGTTGGCCGGGATCGAATCCGGTGTATGGGAAGATTTTCCAAATCGCTCGCAGATCATCCCAAAGATCACACCTGCCAATCACAAAAAAATCCTTCCGGCTTTGAGTGGTTCGGCAGAAACAGATGTAACCGGTGGCATGGAGAGCAAAGTCGAGCAATGTGTGGCACTTACTCGCGAAATCCCAGACCTGGAAATCTTGATCTTTTCAGGAGATAGACCCGGACAACTGCTGGAAGTGTTGCTCGGATCAAACAGAGGGACTGTCATCCGCAGCGAATAAAGCCATCAATAGTGATTGACCCTAAGTCTGCGCGAGGAGGATCACCTCCCAGCTTAAGTTATAATTGAGAAAATAACTCTGAAATCATCTTTTGCATTGATTTCCCCCCTAACCTCCTACAATGAGACATTATGTACTTTAAACGTGAACAACTAGAAACAAATGAGGAGCGCAATCTGGCGCCATACGGCTTAAGAAGCAAAGCCACGAAAGGACGATTTTATCCGGAGGACGAGCCTGAATACCGGACAACATTCCAACGTGACCGGGATCGCATCCTGCACACGACGGCATTCCGCCGCCTCGAGTATAAAACCCAGGTTTTTATCATCCATGAAGGTGATTACTATCGGACGCGCCTCACACACACCTTGGAAGTGGCTCAAATCGGGCGGACGATCGCCCGCACTCTGGGGGCGAATGAGGATTTGGAGGAAGCCATTTGCCTGGCACATGATCTGGGTCATTCACCGTTCGGACATTCCGGGGAAGTAGCTCTGGGTCGCATGATGAAAGATTATGGTGGTTTCGATCATAATAAACAATCATTGCGGATTGTCACTAAGCTCGAGGAGAGGTATCCGGAATTTCCAGGGTTAAACCTGACCTGGGAAGTACGCGAAGGTATCGTAAAGCACGAATCGGAATACGACATTGCCGACGCCTCCGATTACAACCCCGATTTACGCGGTCATTTGGAAGCTCAAATAGCGAACGCAGCGGATGAACTGGCTTATACAGCCCACGACCTGGATGATGGTTTAAGGTCAGGCATGATCACGCCCAAGATGCTCGAGGGGATTACTTTGTGGGAAATCCTGGTTAAGAGTGTTGGTTGGCGCGGTGGGGATTTGGATGATCTTTCCCGCCACCGTCTGATCCGCCGCTTGATAGGTCTGGAAGTAACTGATCTGGTTACTGCAACCGATCAATGTCTGCGGGAGAACAGTGTACGCTCGGTTGAGGAATTACAACAACTTCGATTCAATGTGATCGGGTTTAGTGAGGATATGCACCGGCGCAACCGCCAGATGAAGGATTTCCTTTATGTAAATATGTACCGGCATCACCGGGTAGTGCGCATGGCGGTCAAAGCAGAACGCATCATCACCGACCTGTTTAATGCCTATCAATCAGAGCCAGCCATGCTACCCCAACATGTACAAGGTTTCATTGAATCTCGCGGCTTGGAACGCATAATATGCGATTACATTGCGGGGATGACCGATCGTTTCGCTTTACAAGAGCACAGCAAGCTTTTTGATCCATCCTCTTTGCCGTAATTTTTGAACTTCTTTATAGTAGTTTACTGAATGAGGGGTGTCTTCATGATTCTTGTTTCACGGTATAATACGCCCCTTGGAGAAAACTAATGGGTGATGAACAATATTTAACTTATGAAGGTGCACAAAGTTTGCGCGAAGAACTCGAACGGTTGAAAGGCCCCGAAAGAGATGAGCTCGCCAAACGCTTGCGGTCTGCCATCCAAATGGGAGACTTATCCGAAAACGCGGATTACCACGCAGCCAAAGAGTACCAGGCATTCCTTGAGGGCAAGATACAGGAACTGGATTACGTATTGAAGAACGTTGTGATCATCGAAGAGATGGATAGTAAACGCGGCGTTGTGACGATTGGAACTCAGGTCACTATTCAAGAGGCTGACTACCCTCCTGAGACATACTATTTAGTAGGTGCAAAGGAAGCTGATCCAAAGAATGGGCGTATATCAAATGAATCACCCTTTGGCATAGCAATACTCGGTGGGAAGGAAGGCGAAGAGGTTATTGCCGAAACACCTGCTGGGCAGATTCGCTTGAAGATAATCAAGATTGAATGATCGTAGATTTATGATTAACCACAAAAGCAGTGAGCCTAAGGCTCACTGCTTTTTAAATTTATGTAAAGAAATATCTATCCTTTTGGCCAGGCGACAAGCTCGAGAGTTATCCGATCAAAGTAGCTTTCAGGGGGTAAAGCTCCGGAACCGTAAGACATATCGACTACCCGAGCTTCGAGGCGCAGGGTAGCCGTCTCCAGGACTATTTCCCGGCTGGGTTCTGCCTGGACTGGTTCACCCTTTGCAGATAAGCGCTGGCGGGTAGCATCATCGGCGAATGCGTTCTGGCTCATCAAAACTGTGGTGACAGTTTGAATATCATTCTTATCAAACAGCCAAACTTCGAAAGCAGTGACCTTCTTTGGATCGCCGACACCGATCGTCTCAGAAATACCCACACCACACTCTCCCAGGAACTCCCCTGCAGGCGAGTCGACACTAAACGAATCATCAAAGAGATCGTTTCCAATCTGGTAGGTTGTCATGAATTGTGCCAGCGGTGGTTCTTCCTGAGTCGCTTTGTATTCTGGATATTCAGCCTCCGACGGGGCTTCCTTGCGGGTGGAAGGAAGACTGAAACTGAATGATCGATTCCGGATCATGAAAACCGCCACCAGAGCGCCTGCTAACAACAGGGTAACCAGGCATAACCAGGGAAGCCATTTACGCGCTTGGCTGGTTGTCTCTTCAGCAGCGGGAGCAGCTTCCTCAAAAGGTTCGGTACCTGAGAAAAGAACAAATGCCTGAATCGAATCTGTACTCTGTGTCCCCGGTTCGGCAGCGATGTCCGCCAGGATTTCTGCTGAGTTCTCACCAACTTCGACGATTCGCTGTTGTGCGAAAGCAGCATCTTGGTTTAGAGTATAGGAATCGATCGCCATACGCAGGTAAGTTTCCTGGAATTCGGGACGCAAATCGCTGGGCCCAGCATCTGTCCATTGCACAGGCCATAGCCACCAACCTAATACGACCAATCCAATTAATAAACCGACAACGAAGCTGACGATCCCGACCCAGAGTGGTTTGTTGAGTTGCTCACGGATGTCATCCATTTTTCTCTCTCCGATGAATTCATTAAAATTTCAGTATAGATTAAATTTTAGCACAAAAGTGCAAAAATCTTCATCCCATATTGGTGCAAGACTCATGCCGGACCGTTCAATTTGCTGAAACTTCCTCAACGGAAACCTGGTCAAGAGAGAATTGTTCTTCGCACTGGGTACACTGTGCGTGATTCTTGTTGGCTACGACCAGCAGACCACCGCATTGAGGGCATGGATTCGCCAATGGTCTTTTCCAGGAAGTGAAATCGCACTCCGGGTAATTTGAACAACCATAGAATGTGCGACCCTTGCGAGTTTTCCGTTCAACCACTTCACCACCATCTAGTGGGCAGGTGACGCCAATCTTTTGCAGCAAAGGTTCCGTATGGCGGCATTCGGGGAAATTGCTGCAGCTGATGAACTTCCCATATCGTCCCCAGCGAACCACCAGGTCATGACCACATTTCGGGCATGCCCGGCCTATGGATTCGAGTTCAACTTTCATCTCGGGTATCTTCTCTTCGGCGATTTTTACATCCTGCGCAAACGGGCCATAGAATTCTTCGATCACATTCACCCATTGCTCATCACCTGAGGCGATGCGATCGAGTTCTGCTTCCATGCGTGCAGTGAAACCAACCTCAATCACGTCTGGGAAATGTTCGACCAGCAAATCATTTACCAGGAACCCGGTTTCTGTGGGAAATAAGCGTCTGTTTTCACTGTAGACATAACCACGCTGCTGGATGGTCCCCATGATGGGAGCATAAGTTGATGGGCGACCGATGCCATTTTCCTCCAAGGTTCGAACCAGTGAAGCTTCACTGAAACGAGGCGGAGGTTGGGTGAAATGTTGCGCCGGGATCAGCTGCAAAAGCTTCTGAGATTGACCTTCTTCAATACTGTTGGGGATGCGAACGTCCTTATCCTCCGTAAACGTCTTATCTTCAACCTTGGCTTCTTCATACACAATCAAGAACCCTTGGAAGCGGATGGAGGAACCTGAGGCGCGCAGGAGATATTCGTGATTTGTGGTATTCCCAGTCACTTCGACAGCTAAAGTATCATAAATCGCCGCTGCCATCTGGGAAGCGACAAACCGCTGCCAGATCAAACGATATAGACGGTGTTGATCGCGAGTGAGATGGCCTTTGATGTACCCTGGTTGCCGCATGACCGAGGTAGGTCGGATAGCCTCGTGTGCTTCCTGGGCTCCACGGGTTTTTTTGCGGTAGACAGGTGTTTTAGCCGGCAGGAATTTCTCTCCATATTGTTGGGCGATAAACTTGGAGGTCTCTTTCTGAGCTAACTGCGATACATTGGTTGAATCACTGCGCATATAAGTGATCAAACCCACCAATCCACCATTACCAACATCAATTCCCTCATAGAGCTGTTGGGCAAGAGACATTGTCCGTCGCGCGCTGAAGCCAAGCCGACGGGAGGCTTCTTGCTGCAGGGTGCTGGTGATGAAGGGTGGTAAAGGTTTGCGCTTACGTTCTCCACGTTTGATCTTTGTTATTTCGTAATTTCCCAACTCCATATCGCTTAAGATTGGTTGCACACTCTCTTCTGTTTCGAGAGTTGGTTCTTCCCGATCAACGCGAGCCAGTTTGGCGATATAAGAATCCCGGGTACCCTCAGGCTGGAATTCAGCTTCAATCGTCCAATATTCCTGGGGAACAAAAGCTTCAATTTCGCGTTCCCTCTCAACGATCAACCGCAAGGCAACAGACTGCACCCGTCCTGCGGATAAACGGCTGCGAACTTTTCGCCATAATAAGGGACTGAGGTTGTAGCCAACTAAGCGGTCAAGTATGCGCCGAGCCTGTTGGGCATCCACCAGATCCATTTTGATTTCCCTTGGATGATCGAAGGCTTCAGCGATCGCAGGTTTCGTAATTTCATGGAAAATCACTCGTTGGGTGATTTCGGGATCGAGCTCGACCGCCTCTTGGAGATGCCAGGCGATAGCCTCTCCTTCCCGATCAGGGTCAGTGGCCAGGTAAACCTCAGCCGCACTCTTGGCGAGCTTCTTGAGCTCCTTAACCACAGGACGTTTTTCATTTGGTACCCGGTACTTAGGAGTGAAACCGTTTTCTACATCAACCGATATTTGGGAGCGCAGCAGGTCTCGCACATGCCCAACCGAGGCCTTCACTGTAAAGCCCTTTCCGAGAAAATTCCCAACTGTACGTGCTTTGGCTGGGGATTCGACAATCACCAGCTTACCTTTACGCTTCTTCTTGCGAGTTCTCTTGACTTTTTCGGGGGGCGTCATTCCTTCATGAGCTGGAGTGCGCCCCATCCGGAAAAGTGTCGTCCCACAAACCGGACAGGTTCCGCGAGTACCCGGGGTAGCATTGGACGTAAATTCTGGTTTCGGGTCTACCATTTCCCGTTTTGTTTTACACTTCACACAATAAGCTTCCAAAACATATACCTCACTTTAAATAAATTTCTCTCCAGCAGCTCGAAGCTGGTTAACTACCTGTCTCACCTTCTGAGCTTCCTCTTTACGACATACAAGCAGTACATCACCAGTATCTACAACTATCAAATTATCAATCCCTATGGTGACGACCAGGCGGTCTTCCTGGTTGTTATAAACCAGAGAATTGCTTGTCCCTAAGCCAATATACTGACCACCGAGAATGATGTTTCCGTCTTGATCGGGGGTGAGAACATCGAATATTGTATCCCAACTACCGACATCGCTCCAATTGAGTCCTTCCGCTGGAATAACAGCGACCCTTTGTGCACCTTCCATGATCCCATAATCAATGGTCTCCGTTTTGATCCCAGACCATTCCTGTTCCAATACAATTTCACGGTCTTGTGTATCCCAGGCTTGAGAAATTTTTTTCAGTCTGGTCGAAAGGTCAGGCATTTGGCGAGCGAACTCCTTCATAATCTGGTTGACCTGCCAAACAAACATACCTGAGTTCCAGGCATGGTCACCAGAAGCATGCATTTCACTGGCCTGGGTTTCTTCTGGTTTTTCTTTAAACCGTAGAACATGGTAAGCGTTCAATCCATGATAAACGCCGATAGATTCTCCTCGCTGAATATAACCATAGCCAGTTGCCGGGGAAGTCGGCTCAATACCCAACGTAACTAAATAGCCATCTTGGGCAACCAGCGACGCAGACCGCAAGAGGCGCTGGAATTTATCCACATCGCCAATGAAATGATCCGAGGTGAGCACAGCCATCAGCGCCTGTGGGTCCCTTTCTTGCAAAACAATGCCCGCCAAGCCGATCACGGAAGCGGTGCCGCGGGGTTCGGGTTCAACAAGGATATTCTCAGAGGGGATCTCAGGGGCCTGTTGATGCAATTCAACAGCCTGATCAGCGACGGTGACAACCAGGATCCGATCGGGGGGAAAAATACCAGCCAAACGCTGAACGGCGATTTGAAACAAGCTGCGGTCTTCGATCAGACGCAGCATCTGTTTCGGCTGTGACTGGCGAGAGAGAGGCCACAAGCGGGTCCCGCCGCCGCCAGCCATGATCACCGCATAATAATTCTCTGGCATTCTATCTCCTCTGCCAGGACTTTCGCCTGACAGAAATCAACTAGCAATTTTATCATTATCCAGATATGTCTCTTTGACCTCTCGTAGAACGATATACTGCATGCCACCTACCTGGCGCACCATCCCTTTGAGCTCCATGAGCGCCAGTGTGGCGGTCACTTTCTCAATCGGTAAATCAGTGCGGGAGCGAATTTCATCAATATGCAAAGGTTCTCGTCCCAAAGCCTCAAATAGCTGAGCTTCAACCGCATCGGCTGGTAGGACAACACGGGCAGTTCGTTGCTCAGCTACCATCGTCAATTCCAGCGCTTCTAAAACCTGCTCAGGGTGCAGCAAGGGCTGAGCACCATCTCTGATGAGGCGATTAGTCCCCTTGCTCCCAGGAGAGCTGATGTTTCCCGGGACAGCAAATACCTCACGACCCTGATCAGCAGCAAAAGCTGCCGTGATCAATGCACCACTTGTGTGACCTGCTTCAACAATTACCACAGCCAGGGACAGGCCAGATATCAAACGATTACGCGGTGGGAAATTGGAAGCCTCGGGAGGCGTACCCGGTGGGTAATCGCTGATTAGAGCTCCATGGGCGGCTATCTGCTCAGCGAGGCGCCTGTTTTCAGGAGGATAAATGCGATCGAGACCACTACCCAGGACTGCAATCGTTCGTCCTCCTGCCTGAAGCGCTGCCTGATGTGAAATCGAATCGATTCCACGGGCTAAACCGCTGATCACGCTGATGCCATTTCTCGCCAATGTACCGGCGACATCTTCGGCAACCTGCCTGCCATAGGCTGTCACACGCCTGGTTCCTACCACCGCTACGGCCCATTCATCTTCTGAAGTGAGCTCTCCAAGCACGTAAAGGACAGGTGGAGGTTGTTCAAGCTCCTGCAGGCGACGGGGATAATTCTCATCCGTTTGAATCAGAACGGTGATTCCCTTCGCTTCGAGCTGATCCCAGACCTGATCCAAGTTGATCGCGGAACGCAGCTCCACCACATTTTCGATGACCTTTTCGCTGAGACCAGCCTCCCTTAAAGCCTCAGTGGGTGCACCCCAGGCAATTTGAGGATCACCAAAAAAATTTAATAATGCCTGGAAACGGACAGCGCCAATGCCTTTGACCAGAGAAAATGCCACCCAATATTGGCGGGTTTCACTCACCCAAAATCTCCTATAAGAAGGTAAATCCCTTCATTATTAATGCAGAAACATGGCGAAGAGAATACCACAGGACTTTCTCCACTGTCAAGTGGAGCTTTCCTGCGGTAGAAGACCTGGAAGCAGGTGAACAAGCATCTGATTGTGATCCAGGTCGATCTCCAATATCACGGATTCGATATCTGGCACAAGAATTTCAGCGCCAGATTCATCCTTGACCACATAAACATCGTTAGCACCAGTCTCAAGAATCCGCTCTATCGATCCCAATAACCGGTCTTCTTCATCGATCACCTGTAATCCCAGCAATTGGTGGTGGTAATACTCCCCCGCCTCCAAGTGTGGGCGATCGGCGGTGGGGACATGCACTAGTTGATTGCGAAGTTCAG
>JAUWLJ010000306.1 GCA_030613705.1 Chloroflexota bacterium | reverse complement strand
TAATCAGAGACGTGATAACACCATTCGGGAACGCTTCCTGCAATCAGCAAAATTCCCCATCGTAGAATTCACTCCAATAGAATTTCAAGGTTTACCTGAGAGTTACCAGGAAGGTCAGCAGATTACATTTCAAGTCAGCGGAGACTTAACAGTTCGTGATGTCACCAAACCAGTAACTTTTGAGGTTTCGTTTGTTGGAGAAAGTGACACAATTACAGGCGAAGCGACTACAACCATCCTGATGAGCGATTTTGGTTTCGGTCCAATCAGTATCGGTGGTATCCTTAACACCGAAGATGAAGTCAAGGTGAAATTTGTATTCGTTGCTCGCCAATGATTTGTTACATATTCAAGAATTAGCGACTCATTCACAGATGATGAAATGCGGTGCGCATGGTTACACCATTTCAAGATAAGCGGATCGTTCTGGGCGTTACAGGATCTATCGCCGCTTATAAATCTGTAGATTTAGCTTCGAAACTAGCTCAATCTGGTGCTGTGGTTGATGTGATCTTGACCCAATCTGCCACCCAATTTGTCACCCCGCTCACCTTTCAGTCTGTGACCGGTCAAACCGCATATACAGATACCGATCTCTGGGGTTCCCAAGGTCATATTCAGCATATCGACCTGGCGAGGCATGCCAAGCAGCTGGTCATTGCTCCGATAACAGCCAATACACTAGCCAAGCTGGCGCACGGAATTGCTGATAACTTATTGACTGTCACCGCGCTGGCCGCACGCTGTCCAATTATCTTAGCCCCCGCCATGGATGGGGGCATGTACGCACATCCCGCCACCCAGACCAACCTGGACACACTCCGTCAGCGAGAGGTGACCATCATCGGTCCTGTTGAAGGTCATCTGGCTTCAGGGATGACTGGGATTGGACGGATGGTCGAATCGATTGAACTACTGGGATATATCCGCTATGGATTAACACGCCAAGGACCGCTGAGAAAAAAGAAAATCATCGTCACGGCCGGTGGCACATTCGAACCCATTGATCCAATCCGGGGGATCACAAATCACGCATCTGGAAAGCAGGGATTTGCTCTCGCGCAAGCCGCTCTAGATCGCGGCGCCGATGTAACCCTGATTTCTGGACCGACCCACCTTGCGCCTCCCATTGGAGCAGATCACCTGGAAATTCGCACGGCTGAAGAAATGCGAGTCGCTGTGCTGAAAGCCCTTCCAGATTCAACTGCTTTGCTCATGGCTGCTGCGGTAGCGGATTTTCGACCGGTTTCCCCCACCAAAGAGAAGCTTAAGAAATCCGCTGGTGTACCAAAACTCGAACTGGAAGCGACACCTGATATCTTAGCCGCGGTTGCCGAAGAGAAATCAAAGCATGGATACCCAGAAATCTCCGTTGGATTCGCGGCTGAAAGCCAAGACTTACTCAGCAATGCCCGCCAGAAACTTGAAGCAAAACAGTTAGATCTGATCATCGCCAACGACATCTCAGCTTCTGACGCAGGGTTTGCTGTCGATACCAATCGAGTGACCATCCTGGATGCTGGAGGCGGAGAAGAAGCACTGCCATTAATGAGTAAGGATGAAGTGGCGCAATTTATTATGGAGCGTGTGATAGGGTTACTAGGTTTATCTGACAGCCAACAATATTGACCAACGATTAGTTGCAATATACTTAGGTTCTATCTGAGTTTGCAGAATTTGCTTACCAGGGTTGTATTTCCAAACAACCAACAATAAATTTAGTTCCATGATGAATATCTTTCATGGAACTACTTTGTTTATCTAATATCTGATGGATAAATGGAGCGGAAACCTAATTCCCTTTTTTATTCCCTGTCAAGACAGAACACGTGTACTTTCCGTGGACCATGCACGCCGAGGGTCAATGTCATCTCGATATCCGCCGTCCGGGAAGGACCACTGATTAAAGCAGTAGTAGATGCCTGGCGTACTTCTGGCAAATCCAGGACTTGAGTGATATTCTGAAATATATCGCTTGCTCTAAGCACTGCAAAGTGAATTTCTGGGGTTAATGATACGAATTGAGCCCGACCCTTTCCGGAAGGAAGTACTAAAGTTCCTGTCTCAGCGATCGCAGCTTGAGCGCCGCTGAGACCTGCCTTCACCTCTTCATTAAATTCCTCACTGACTGTAATTCCCTTTGATCGCAGCGAATCAATTAATCCATGAGGCAAAAGATTCTTTTCCCAGGAGAGTATTGACGAGATCCCGTGGTTCTGCAACTCGTCAAACACAAGTTGGGGTAAATCCTCTGCGGTGCATAATGTGAAATAACCATCCAGGGCGGCCAATTCGTCTGCAAATCTTTGAATCAGGTCTTCTCCATCCCGTGAATCACTCGAGCTTATTGACTCTGTCATTTTAAATGGAACAATATTGTGGTTTTGAATCCCATCCTGGGAGGACCTTTGGTCGAGGCCATTCGCCCACCGCGCTCGAAAAGGTTGTCGAGCCGGTCGTGGAAGATCTTTGCTATATCCCCAACCGGTAAATCTTGGTAAACGCAGCCAATCCGACCTGGGAGCAACAATCCTACTGAAGAACCCAACCAATTTCAGTGCCAGGGTGAAGCGGCTTGATTTGGAAGCAACCCAGGTGTAAATTCGCAGACCCATATTCACAACAAACGGGACTCCTCGCTCTACATGCTTTGTGTGCAGTGTCACTCCACCAGCTCGGACTCGTAAGAGCAATTTGGGTAAATCAATATCAACTGGACAGGCATCTTTACAAGCCCCGCATAGACTCGACGCGCGCGCAAAGTGCCCAAATTCAATTTGACCAAACAATCCTGGAGAGACGATCGACCCGATTGGTCCGGGGTATGTGCTGCTCGTGCCTTGATCATTCACATATGCATGCCCACCGATCTCTGCAAATACGGGGCAAGCATTCAAACAGGCCCCACAACGAATGCATAACAAGGCTTCTGCGAGAGGGGATTCTCGCATCACCTGGCGACCATTATCCACCAGGATTATGTGCCGTTCATGGGGTCCATCCGGCTCATGAGGCTGGCGAGGGGCATTGATCAAATTAGTATAAACCGTGATTTTTTGCCCGGTCGCAGAGCGCGGCAGCAATTCCAACATCAAGGCCAAATCTTCCATCGTTGGCACCAGGCGCTCTATACCCATCAAAGCGATATGCACCGGGGGAAGTGTGGTCACCAGACGACCGTTGCCCTCATTGGTGACCAGACATATCGTACCGCTTTCTGCAATACCAAAATTCACCCCTGACAAGCCAATATCT
>JAUWLJ010000268.1 GCA_030613705.1 Chloroflexota bacterium | reverse complement strand
AAGAGGATATCACCTGGCGCAAGGATTTTCTACGACAGATCGGTTACAAGTCTTAAGTAACTCAGGATCAAAATCTGATGACTCTTCCAAACGGAATGCGCGCGATGGTGTTAGAAATACCGGGGACGCCCTTGAAGCTGTTGGATGTTCCCCGTCCAGCTCCCGGTCCCGATCAGGTTTTGCTGCAGGTTCATACCTGCGGAGTCTGCCGTACCGATTTGCATATCCTGGATGGTGAACTGCAGCACCCCAAGCTGCCCCTCATCCTGGGGCACCAGATTGTGGGTACGGTGGTGGCAATGGGAAATAATGTGGACCGCTTCAACCCAGGTGAACGAGTTGGTGTACCCTGGCTCGGGTATACCGATGGCAGGTGTTTTTACTGCCAGCGGGATCAGGAGAACTTGTGCGAGAACCCCCGCTTCACCGGGTATACCATCGATGGTGGCTTTGCCGAGTATACAACCGCCGATCAACGCTACTGTTTCCCTTTACCAGAAGACTACAACGATATTGAGGTTGCACCCTTACTTTGTGCGGGGATAATCGGGTACCGCACTTACCGTCTGGCTGGAGAGCATAAAGAACGCCTCGGCATCTATGGCTTCGGGGCAGCAGGGCATATCACGGCACAGATCGCCATCCACCAGGGTCAGCGCGTCTTCGCTTTCACCCGTCCAGGCGACACCCAGGCGCAGGATTTTGCCCGTCGTTTAGGAGCGGTTTGGGCTGGCGATTCAACCCAGGCCCCACCCGAGAAGCTGGATGCCGCTATAATTTTTGCACCTGTGGGCTCTCTGATTGTGGATGCCCTGCGTGCCACGGTCAAAGGCGGCACGGTGGTCAGTGGAGGCATCCATATGAGCGATATCCCCTCTTTCCCATATCGCCTGCTGTGGGATGAACGCCAGATCCGCTCCGTTGCCAACCTGACCCGCCAGGATGGGGAAGAGTTCCTGGCTATCGCGCCAAAGGTACCGATAATAACCGAGGTCACACCTTACCCATTAGAAGAGGCAAACCAGGCTTTGGATGACTTACGCAATGGGCAGCTCCAGGGGGCCGCAGTACTGGTGGTGGATGAATAAAGAAGCAAAACCTTGAAAATTCCTATCCCCGCCGCAAGCAAACAGGGCATTACGGAAATTTCCCCTTTGGATCAGGTTTTGCCACATGCTTGGAACCCACGCAGCAAGCTGCGGGATATTCTGCTTCGCAGAATAAAAGAAGATGGCAACTATCTGAGCGAAATGGATTACAAACGTAGAGCGCTAGAGTGATCGTCCATCACCCCGCTCGCTGGTGAATAATCTACGCTCAAAAATTGATCGATTACTGAAAAAAAAATTCGATGACTTGCGGACTGATATAATCCTGGGGTTACCTACCCAACATTGGTATTATTGGGGAAGCAACTCGTATAAAACTAGTATCCAGCAAAATGATCTTGATCCTTCGCATTGTTGCATTCACTCTCGGCACGCTGCTGGTTATCTTTACGCTGTTCTCAGCGATCAGAACACTGGTTATCCCGCGGGCCATGCCTGACAGGATCACCGGTATTACATTAGGTATCATTCGCTGGATCCTCAACATCCCTTTACGTTGGGCAACTGCATATCAATCCCGCGATCGGATTATGACCTATTATGCACCCCTCGCCCTGCTGGCCTTGCTGCCGGTCTGGCTGTTCCTGGTTACCCTGGGTTACACAGGCGTTTTTTGGGGACTCGGTGTTACTGGATGGTATCAGGCTTTCCTGCTCAGCGGCTCTTCTTTGCTCACGCTGGGTTTTGCGAAAGCTGATAATCTTATTCAACTCGGCCTGGTCTACACCGAGGCCACGATCGGGTTGCTCTTGATCGCTTTACTGATCGCCTATCTGCCGACAATGTATGCTGCCTTCCAACGCCGCGAATCAGCTGTCTCCCTGCTGGAGGTGCGTGCCGGTGACCCCCCTTCGGCAGTCGAGATGCTGCTGCGTTTCAATCGCATCCACGGGCTAAGCCGCCTTCATGAGACTTGGGAAACCTGGGAGAAGTGGTTTGTGGACCTCCAGGAGAGCCATACATCTTTAGCCATGTTGGTTTTCTTTCGTTCCCCGCAGCCATCACATTCATGGATCACGGCTGCTGGAGCTGTTCTCGACGCGGCTGCCCTGACCCTCTCCACGCTGGATATCCCCCATGATTTTCAGGCTGACCTCTGCCTGCGAGCCGGCTACCTGGCGCTGCGCAATATCGCGGATTTTTTCAGTGTGCCATATAATCCAAACCCACACGCGGGTGACCCCATCAGCATCACCCGCGCCGAATTCGAGGCTGCTTATGATCAGCTGGCCAGCCAGGATCTCCCCGTCAAATTCAATCGCGACCAGGCCTGGCGGGATTATGCCGGCTGGCGGGTCAACTACGACCAGGTGCTCCTGGCGCTGGCGGAATTGACCATGGCTCCTGAAGCACCCTGGTCGAGTGACAGGGCAGGAAAAAGATCCGTTTAAATTGGTGGGGATCTATAGTTCTCATCTAGAATTCTTATATAACCCATTCGCTGTACTCCCAGTATGGATGACTTCAAATAATCCATGGGCGGGTCAACCAAATCGCTTGGGTTTCTAGTTAGGATCTGGTTAGGGTTAACGTTTTTGCCAATGGTGTAAAATCGACAGAAATAGAGGAGAATACCTTTATGAAGATTACAGTATGTGAACTTCCCAACGATACTGCGGCATTTGAAATAGCCTGGAATCAATTGGTTGAGCATGTCAATCAACACAACAGCGAAGTTGTGCTGCTGCCAGAGATGCCGTTTTCTCCCTGGTTGGCTCAAACCAGAGAAGTCAATACTCACCTATGGGAAGAGTCTGTGAAAAACCATAATAAATGGATATCCAGGCTTGATGAATTGGCACCAGCCATCGTAATCAGCACGAGACCGATCACCAGCGGGGGAATAAGAAATAATCTCGGCTACATATGGGAACCTGGAATTGGAATGCAGGACGGACATGCCAAGTACTATCTTCCCGACGAACCCGATTTTTGGGAAGCGACGTGGTATCAACGGGGCGATGGAAAGTTCTCGGTTATAGAAACCTCCAAGGGCAAATTTGGTTTTTTAATCTGTACTGAGCTTTGGTTTAATTTCCATGCCAGGGAGTATGGAAAGCAGGGCACCCATTTCCTGGTTTGCCCCAGAGCTACCCCCAACTCCACCGCAAATAAATGGGTTGCCGGAGGTCGTACAGCTGCTGTTGTCTCTGGTGCATTCTGCCTCTCTTCTAATCTCAGTGGAATGACGCCAGCTGGAGGAGATTTCGCCGGTGTGGGCTGGATCATTGAGCCGGGTGAAGGCAAGGTCTTGGGCCTCACATCGCCAGAGCAGCCATTTCTTACTTTAGATGTCGATCTGGATGATGCTGAAAAAGCCAAAAAAACCTACCCAAGATACGTCCTGGACTGAGCGTCTACACGCATCTCACTTCCTGAGACTGGATCCCAACACTCTCTATTGAGGCACCGGCTGGTTTACTGATCTGGTTAATTATTCTTGGTCGAATTTCCGCAATGAGTTTTCCGTACTGAGTGTAGATTAATGCAAGCTGTCATCCTTGCGGCAGGTAAAGGCTCCCGCCTGGGGTCGCTCACCGCTACCCGATCCAAGGCAATGCTGCCGGTCCTTGGTAAGCCTATCGTGGAACGCATCATTGAGAACCTGGCCGCACCTGGTTTAAACGATTTCATCCTCGTGGTCAACCCAGCGGATCGTGCCATCAGAGAGCACTTCCAGGGGGATACGACCCTGGATGTCAATATACACTTCGTCTACCAAACCAGAAGGTTGGGCACA
>JAUWLJ010000316.1 GCA_030613705.1 Chloroflexota bacterium | reverse complement strand
GAACTGGTAAAAGCCTTAGAGGATTTGGGTTTGACCGTGTTTCTATTGTCGAATCCCATTTCGCTTGATGAAATGTTTGAGAACCTGTTAACTGTCGCTGAGCTAACTGCCCACATTCCCGAGGCTGAAGATCTTGTCGATACACTTCGCAGCCGAGTATCTAAAGTTGAGTCAGTCATCGAAGCTGCAGAAGATCAACCTACAGTATTTTATGAACTGGACGCAACCGATCCATCGGCTCCTTGGACTGCAGGATCAGGCACATTTATTGACACATTGATCACGATGGCTGGAGGAGAGAACATCGCTTCCGATATGGAAGGCCAGTATTTACAATTTTCCATCGAGGAGCTGCTCATCCGTGACCCGCAGGTGATTTTATTGGGTGACGCAGCATATGGAATTAGCCCAGAATCGTTATTGGATCGAATCGGATGGAGCAATATCAGTGCAGTGGTCAATGACCGAGTTTACACTTTTGACGATAACCTTGTCAGCCGTCCCGGTCCTCGATTGGTAGACGGATTGGAACAATTGGCAAGCTCACTCCATCCAGAGTTATATCCTGATTATTAATTCCTTTGATCGAGTGCTGTTTAATTCCAACACCGGACTAAATGCTCATCCAAACCTGGATTGATTATATGCAGCGTCCTTACTTATTAAACGCTTTATTCTTATCAGCAGCCCTGATCCTCAGTGTAGCAATTGGAGCAGTATATATTCCTCCAGTCTCGGTTGCACGTTTTATCCTTGATGCGCTATCATTCTCATCTGACCTTGAAATCTGGTCGGACACAATGGCTACCATCGTGCTGCAGTTGCGCTTACCCCATACCATTCTGATCGCCCTGGTAGGGGCAGCGTTAGCTGCCAGTGGAGCAGGCTACCAGGGACTCTTCCAGAATCCTCTTGCCGATCCATACTTGATCGGTGTCGCCTCGGGTGCTGGGCTGGGAGCAGTTCTCGCCATGTCCTTTAATTGGCCCAGCAATCTACTAGGCTTCTTTTCAATACCTGTCGCTGCATTTGTCGGAGCCGCCTTAACCATGATAATCGTATACAGGCTTGCCAGGTTTGGGAATGTGCTCTCTACCACAAATTTAATCCTGGCGGGTGTTGCGGTTGGATCGTTTGCTTCAGCGCTGACTTCGTTCATTATGCTCCGCTCTGAGGGCGAGGTGCGGCGCGCGATTGCCTGGCTGCTGGGCGGTTCCACCCTCACCGGCTGGGCACCGGTGATCGCCTCGCTGCCGTATATTGCAGTAAGCCTAGGATTTTTGATCACCGCTGGTCATGCCTTGAATGTTCTCCAATTCGGAGATGAGCAAGCGCAACAGCTCGGCTTACCCGTGGAGCGCATCAAAATCTTGATTATCCTGGCAGCTTCTTTAGCCACCGCCACCGCGGTATCATTTACCGGCGTGATTGGATTTGTTGGCCTCATTGTCCCCCATTTGGTAAGGATTGTATGGGGACCGGATTACCGCAATCTGATACCGCTGTCCATCCTGGCTGGAGCAACGACTTTATTAATTGCAGATCTCCTGGCTCGCATACTTTTCGCACCCCAAGTGGTGCCCATCGGTGTGATCACCGCCTTAGCTGGAGCCCCGTTTTTCCTCTGGATCCTGAGACGTTCTCAGCGTGGTGTGATCCAGGTTTAAATCTAAAGGTTGGTTAACGCATGCTTAGTATTCGCTCGATTTCAGTAAATTACGGGGAGATAGAGATCCTTCACGAATTATCCTTGACCGTTGAAGGAGGGGAAGTTGTCTCCTTGATCGGACCTAATGGCGCCGGAAAGACCACCTTGATTCGAGCGATCAGTGGCGTCCTCCCTCTCCGATCTGGTTCAGTCCAGGTTGATGAGCAGGATCTTGCCACCATATCAATTGCTGAGCGAGCTCGACTATTGGCAGTGGTACCGCAGGCCCGCAGACTCCCACCAGAATATTCCGTCCAGCAAGCCGTGCTCATGGGCCGCACACCATATTTGGGTTGGCTCGGCAATCCCAGTAAAAAGGATTATGAGAAAGTCAGATGGGCGATCGATCGAACCCAGATATCTGACTTTACCGAACGCCGGGTCGACGAGCTTTCCGGAGGAGAACAACAGCTGGTCCTGGTTGCCAGAGCCCTTGCCCAGGATTCTCCAGTGGTTCTACTGGATGAGCCTACCGCCCATCTGGATTTGCGCCACCAGGCCATCATACTCGATTTAGTACACAGCTTGGCTCGAGAGCGCGGGCTGGCTGTATTGATGTCCCTCCATGATTTAAACTTGGTTAGCCTTTACAGCGACCGGATCGCGCTGCTGAGTGACGGTCAAATAATCGCTTTTGGGAGTCCCCAAGAAGTCCTTATCCCCCAATATTTATCAGATGTTTACCAGGTGCCGCTCGACATCATCCCACATCCACACCGCGACGTGCCTCTTGTGCTTTTGAACGGCCATGAAGATTGAGCAAGTTTACTGAGTTCAACTATCAGCTAATATCTCTTCAACCGTGTTGAAGAACTCTGGAACAGAGAATGGCTTTTGTAGCCAGGTAATCCGCTTCTCTTCGAGCAAAGATTTTCTTTCAATCCCCATCGGATGACCTGTGACGAATAAGGTCTTCACTTTTGGCCATCGATTCTGGACTTGATTGAATAAAGCCAATCCCCCCATCTCTGGCATCACCATATCGCTCACCAGCAAATCGATCATTTCTGGATTCTGCTCAAAGACCTGTATCGCTTCATTCCCATTTGATGCTACCAGTACCTGGTATTTTTGAGCTTCGAGTAAATCTTGTATCGCATTTAATGTCGTCGGATCGTCTTCGACAACTAATATCGTCTGGCCATTTCCTTGCAAAGGTGAAGAAAACTCCACAGGGGCTTTCTCGATTTGTTGAACTGGCAAGGTCGGCAAATATATTGAAAATCTGGTTCCTTGACCCACTTGGCTTTGAACATCAATATAACCACCATGCTGCTTGACAATCCCATATGCTTGGGCAAGGCCTAATCCAGTTCCCTCTCCAATCGGTTTGGTGGTGAAGAATGGTTCGAAGATATGCGGGATCACTTCTGGTGAGATACCCATGCCTGTATCACCAACCGTGATAGAGATCCACTCTCCCGCCGGGAGATATGGGCTCGG
>JAUWLJ010000071.1 GCA_030613705.1 Chloroflexota bacterium | reverse complement strand
GAGTATGAAACTCCGTGCACAAATTTTGTAATTCTAAAATGGCTTTATCTGTCAATGCTTTCTCCCACAATCGAAGTGGATTGGTGCATAATTCTCAGCCAGCTGGTAATGTTCATTTGTCAGGCGCATTCAATTCGGAGTCATTGTTAATCATATCTTAACTTTTCCTGCCTGACAATATCAATAAAGAATCCCCCGGACGGGGGTCTCTTTGACGTGGCAGATCATCGACTTTGAAGAGTGGGGAATCAACATGAGCTAATAAAGTGTACCAGTAGTTAACGTAAAAATAGTATGCGCACATACCCTTAATAATACTCATCGCCTCGCCAAAAGGTTCAACGCCATTTACGATCAACACCAGTCGGGTGCTTTGCCAGCGGAGAAGAATATCACAAATTATACAAATTATTCGATAATATTAATTATGCGCGGCTTTCGAAAAGACTTTCCGAACGCTTTCTTGCACAGATTCTATCACCAATAAGTTCTTCTTATACTTTTGCGACATCGATTCCTCCAATAATATTGAAACCATCCGTGACGATCAGCACACTAGAGATTTACTCCTCCTCCTCTCCCAAACGCATCCGTACATAAGAATTGTAGCGTTCAGGACGAATCGAGCCATCTGCAATGGCTGATTGTACGGCGCACCCGGGTTCATGCAGATGAGTGCAATCGTTGAACTGGCATTGAGCTACTAAGGGACGGATTTCGGGGAAGTAGCCATCCAGCTCTTCTGGTTCGATATCCCACAGGGCTAATGCTTTCAATCCGGGGGTATCAGCGACGTATCCGCCACCCTCCAAGGGGAATAATTCGGAAGCAACAGTTGTGTGTTTGCCTTTCCCGGTGGCCTGGCTGACCTTCTGGATAGATAATCCCAAACCTGGTTGGATGGCGTTGAGCAGGCTTGACTTGCCAGCACCCGATGGTCCAGCCAAGGCAGAGGTCTTCCCGATCAGTTCTTCTTTCAGCTGGGCGATCCCTTTTCCTTTGGGGACTGAAGAGTAAATTAGTGAGTAGCCAATATCAGCATAATGATCGAAAAGCTCTCTGGCAAATCCCATTGTGACCAGATCGGTTTTGTTCGCAACGATCAGGGCAGGTACTGATTGCATCTCGGAAATTACCAGGAAACGATCCAACATACGCATCCGTGGTGGTGGTTCAGAACACGAAAAGACAAGCACTATCTGGTCTGGATTGGCGATGATGATTTGTTCGTATTCGCCGCGCGGAAGGGGAGCCATGCGTGAGATTATGCGTTTCCGTGGCTCGATGGCTTCAATCAAACCTTGTCCGTCTGCAACACGGCTGACTAAGACTCTATCTCCAATGGCAGCCAGATCACTCTTTTTGCTGCCTCGCTTCAATCGCCCCCGTAATTTGCATACCAAGATTCCATCACCGGTTTGCACGCTGAAAAACCCGGATTGCGAGCGTACGATCAGACCAGGGTGAAAATCTTGTGCTGAAGGCAGTCAGACCTCCTGAAAAATTAAGGGGCTGGTGTCTCGGTGACTTCGGGGGTGGGAGTTTTCCAAACGCCTGGCAGAACCTCCCAGGGGAATGCATCGCGCTTGTCAGTGAAATACTGCTGCAAGATGCCTTTAACGACCGGTGCAGCAACCTCAGAGCCTTCACCGGAATTCTCCAAGATGACTACCACGGCGATGTCTGGTTTATCCTCCCGGTTGGCAAAAGTGTAAACAGCAAACCAGGCATGTGAATCGCGTGGTGGATCTTGGGCAGTGCCGGTCTTGCCAGCCACGCCAATCGGAAAATTAGAGAACACTCGGTGAGCCGTTCCACGGCTGTTTTCAATAACACTTACCATGGCTTCCTGGATAGCGAGCAGAGTATCTTCAGTAATTGGCAAAGTTCCGATCACTTCGGGTGAATAAGTATAACTCGGATCGCCATCCGGAGGTTGAATACTTTCGACAACTTGAGGGCGGTACAGTGTCCCGCCATTACCAATGGCAGCGATGAAATTGGCCACCTGTAGGGGTGTTACCTGCAATGCCCCCTGTCCAGTGGCCTGGTTGGTGGCATCCAGTGGGCTGTGCTGATCGGGTACTTGCCCATCTTCCTCCGCTACCTGTTCAATTCCAGTGGCTGCGCCCAAACCAAAACTGCGCGCCATGTCGGGAATGGCATTGGGTATTCCTTGATCGTAAAGGTCAACCCCAATGTGGTAGAAATATGTGTTGCACGAGCGCATCAAACCTTCAGATAGGGTCAGTGGTCCACTGGCGGGCAGTTCCTTCTCGTAAGTCCAATCGTATAGAGTAACTCCCGAAAGTTCGGTGAAGGTATGGCCGCAATTGTAGACAGTGTCTGGGGTATACAAACCACTTTCAAGTGCAGCTGCCATCGTGATAATTTTGAACACCGAGCCGAGGGGGTACTGACCCTGTGAAGCGCGGTTCAGCAGAGGTGTCTCATTGGGATCGAATAAATCTCCCAATGCATAACCGCTATTCAAGTTGGAAGGTTCGAATAAATTCGGATCGAAACCTGGGGAAGAAGCCATGGCAAGCACCCGGCCGGTATCCAATTCCATCACCACTGCCGCGCCCCTGAAGCCTGCGATCGCTCCCTGGACTCCCAGCTGCAGTTCTTTATCCAGGGTGGTGTAGATTGCCTGGGAGGCTTCCGGTAAAGATTCACCCAGTTTGGTAACTGTGAGCCCATCCGCATCGACGACATACAGCGCACCTCCTCGCACACCTGACAGAGATTCCTCACCCCATTTTTCCAGACCAATTTGACCGACCCGTTCGTCCTGCCGGTATCCAAGGCGTCGGTATTCTTCCACTTCCTCGGCTGGGATGGCACTGACATATCCGACCACATGCGGGGCGATACCGCCGTCAAAATAGTAGCGCGAGCGGAAGGGGCGCATGACCAATCCAGATAATCCGGATAGAACACCTTCTCTTTGACTGACTGCATCCGCGGAAACTGCCATCAATGGCAGATACCAATCCGCACCCGGGGGAAAATTTTCGTACTGGGCTGCGATTGTGTCTGGATAGATGCCAGTCAGGCGATAGAGTTCGCTGAGTAAGGTGTTTTCCTGGTCAGGATCGATCTGATCAGGAAACAGACCTAGCGCAGTGGCATCTGCCTGGGCGACCAGCGCTTGCCCGTTCCTATCATAAATATTGGCGCGGGAGGGAATTAAATAGTCCATCCTCAAGGAATTTCCACCGCTTAATTCAGGCAAGATTAGCCCTTCGTCCCATTGGATACGCCACTCACCATCTTCCAGGCTGAGGTTCATCATCGTGTCCCGCTGGATTTCTCCAACGAGGGCGCTGCGCATGTTCACTTGGTAGGAGGCTTGAGCCGTGTGGGTTTGGGTCAGGGCGGATAAGATTTGAGTTTCGAGTTCACTTAGGGCGACTTCACCAGCCACTTCCCGATATATCTCCTCAAATTGTTCAGCAGATATGGCATCCTGGCTGATGGATGTCAGCATGCCGTACATCAGGACGTAATCCTCATTTTCCCAGGCATCGAGGTAAGTGCGCACAGCCTCTTTCACATCCGGTGCTTGAGTCGTATTGATCCCTGGCTGGGATAAAGTTGCTGTAACCGGTGTGGTCAGGGTTGGTTGGCTTGAACCCCCGTTGCAGGCGGCCAGGAGTAATATGAAAATGGCAATTATAAGCCAAAGTAATTTCTTCATTGATTTCCAACGGATCCTTGTTGGATTATCATCCTTTGTTGCAAAATCAATGCCGATTCTACCTTAGTTCCCAAAAGTAGAAATCCCATCGATTGATCTCTAATCCTCTTATTATCTAAATCAGCCGTATATAATTTCTGCTCATGGTGAGCTGAACTCCTGGATTTTATCAGCCAATTGGCAGCTGTATCCGTGGGAAGTACGGCAGCCGCGGGTGGTATGTTCCTCAAAATTGATCCTCATCTGTTTTAGCAGTTCTGTCAGATGGCAGAGAGGTAATCCAACGACGTTAGTGTAGCATCCCGAGATCTTTTGAACCGGATTGAAACCAGAATCTTGAATGGCATACGCCCCAGCCTTGTCTAGCGGATCTCCGCTTGCGACGTAGTCTCTGATCTCTGACTCATGGTAGGATCGCATACGTACTTCTGTGACACACAAATCCGTGATCACCTCTTCGGTCAGAGTATCTCGCACCGACAGGCTGGTGAAGACATAGTGGGTGCGGGCGCGTAATTTACGCAGCATGTTTGCTGCCTGGAGAGAGTCGACAGGCTTACCCAATATCTGGTTCTGATCCACGACAGCAGTGTCGGCAGCCAGGATAACCCAGCCAGCCGCTGATGACGGGTTGATCGCTTGAGATTTGCTAAGCGCCAAACGTGACACATATTCTTTAGGTGTTTCACCTGGTCGTACACGCTCGTCAATTTCAGCAGTGAGCACCTGAAATTCCACTCCCAAGAGGGTGAGCAAGTACTGGCGCCGTGGCGAACTGGAAGCTAATATCAGCATGGGCACAATTTTAACATAGGTAATCACCATACCAAACCAGAATAGATGCTCTGAAGATTCTGGTCTTTTGAGCAAAGAAGATGTAAAATCGAATAAACAGCATGTCTAAGGAGGACTGCATGCAGGCATTAAAGGATCGCATAATAGCGGAGGGTAAGAATCTGGGGAATGGTATCTTGAAAGTTGATGGATTTATTAATCATCAAGTTGATCCCACGCTGATGGATGCTTGTGGGCAGGAGTTTGCCCGACGTTTTCGCAGCGTGGGGGCGACGAAGGTGCTAACTGCAGAGATATCAGGTATTGCACCGGCTTTAACCACCGCCTTTCATCTGGGATTGCCGGTCGTATACGCCCGCAAATCTAAACCCATCACCATGCCGGATCAGGTTTTCTTGACTTTGACCCCTTCGCACACCAAGGGGCGAACAGTTGAATTGATCGTCTCCCCCGAATTCCTGGCTGGTGGCGAGCGTATCCTGATCATCGATGATTTTCTTGCCTCCGGCGCTACCATACTTGGCCTGGTGCGTCTTGCACAAGCTGCGGGGGCAATCATTGTGGCTGTCGGAACACTGATCGAAAAGAGTTTCGAGGGGGGGCGGGAGGCACTAGCCAAACTTGGTGTCCCGATCGAATCCCTGGCTGTCGTCTCTGCTATGGAAGGTGACCAGATCTTCTTTGAGAGCGATCGAAGGATATGATCTGAGCTCGCTATCTTGAGCTGCTAGTATGATATGAGTGTGTGAATGATGGACTCAATTGCGATTCTCGACTTTGGTTCCCAATATGCACAGCTGATCGCCAGGCGGATCAGAGAAGCTCATGTCTATTGTGAGCTCTTCCCCTGGGACGCGCAGGCCGACCAGGTGCTCGGAATTAATCCCAAGGGTTTTATTCTTTCGGGAGGACCGGCTTCTGTATATGCTCCAAACTCACCAGGTATTCCAGCGTATGTTATTAGGAGTGATCTGCCAGTTCTCGGGATATGCTACGGCATGCAGGCGCTTACTCATGCCTTAGGTGGCATCGTGGCCCCAACTGATGAGCGCGAGTACGGACCTGCGGAATTGGTGACCACATCTTTCAATCCACTCATTGAAACGGGTAATCACAAAGTGTGGATGTCGCACGGTGATCGAGTGGAGACGCTGCCCGAAGGCTTTGCGGTGCTTGCTCGCAGTGAAAATTCTCCTGCGGCTTTCATTGGGGATATCGAGCGGGGTTACTTTGGTGTGCAATTTCACCCAGAGGTTCGCCACACCCCGCAGGGAGGAATATTCCTGCAACGATTTGTGGGGGATGTGTGTGGTGCCAAGCCTGATTGGACTCCCGAATCGATAATTCTTGAAAGTGTAGCCTGTATTCAGCATCAAGTTGGAGAGAGTCGAGTCTTGGCGGCAGTCAGTGGGGGAGTTGATTCGAGCGTCGCAGTAGCTTTGGTTCATAAAGCTGTCGGAGATCAATTGGTTTCGGTGTTTGTGGACAATGGCCTCTTACGCCAAGGTGAGGTCCATCAAGTCATTGCTGCATTTAGTCAATACCTGGGAATTGAGCTGGTCACTGTTGACGCGATAGATGAATTTATGACCAGGCTAGCAGGTGTCTCAGAGCCGGAAGAAAAGAGGCGGGTGATCGGGGAGGCATTTATTCGCGTTTTTGAAAAACAGGCTGAGAAACTTGGTCAGCCGAGTTTCCTGGTTCAGGGCACAATCTATCCAGATGTGGTCGAATCCCAAGCGGCGGATCGCTCGAAAGTGGATCGCATAAAAACTCATCATAATGTCGGTGGATTACCTCAGGATTTGCATTTTGATCTGGTTGAACCTTTGCGCTATCTCTTTAAAGATGAAGTCCGTGCTGTGGGAGAAGCTCTTGGTTTGCCCAGTGAGCTTGTTTGGCGACAACCTTTTCCTGGACCTGGTTTGGCGGTCCGCTGTCTTGGTGAAGTAACGCCAAAACGCTTGGCGCGCTTACGCGCGGCGGATGAGATCCTGATTGCTGAATTGGCGAATGCCGCATTATTGGTGGTTAAAGTAGAAGGCGAGACTATACAAGGGACAGCTCAAGCGTTTGCCGTCTTGCTGCCGGTGCGCTCAGTGGGTGTAATGGGCGATCAACGCACTTATCAGGAGGTGATTGCTCTTCGAGCGGTCACTACAGAGGATTTCATGACCGCCGATTGGGCGCGCCTGCCCCAGGATTTATTGGCTCGTATATCCAACCGGATCGTGAATGAGGTCCAAGGTGTTAACCGGGTGGTGTACGATATCACCAGTAAACCTCCAGGGACAATTGAATGGGAATAAGAGTTCTCAACAAAATCATTCCAACAATCATGTGCTAAAATTCGACTATGTCACTCCCCCCACCCAGGGTTATCCTGACCCTGATCTGGATCCAAATCCTGATATTGGGTGTTGTCAACAAACCAGCAAATGCTCAAGAGGGGGGTCAAGTTGGACTGTCCCCAATAGATACGGAAGAATTCCCAAAGATTTCGAGCTATTTAGATGTCCGCACACCTGAAGGGGATTTCGTATTTGGCTTAGAAGAGCACAACGTTCGCATAATCGAGGATGGTTCCCGACTGCGGGTTAATGAATTAGAGCATATACGCACCGGAGTCCAATTTGTGCTGGCAGTCAGCCCAGGACCAGCTTTTACTATCCGTGATGTTCAGGGAGTGAGCCGTTACGAATATCTGGTACAAGCTCTAGTAGATTGGGCGAAAGCGCGGGGTGGTTCGACGGTTGATGATTTGAGTATTATCGTTGCTGATGGCCCTGAATCAACACACATGGCCGAGCTGGATAGATGGGTTGCCTTCCTTACCGCCTTCACACCAACTGGCAGCGAAACCGGACCTGATTTCGACATATTGGCTCGGGCAATGGATATAGCAGCAGATCCTCCGACTATTCCTGGTATGGGTCGAGCTGTGCTGTTTGTCACCCCGCTACCTGGACAGGATGTATCGCTGGGATTACAAAGCCTGGCTGCGCGAGCTAACCAACAAGGAGTTAAAATATTCGTCTGGTTGGTTGCTTCTGCGGAGTTATTTTCCTCCCCGCAGGCGGAACCATTGGCGACACTCGCAGAACAAACTGGTGGGAAAATGTTTGCTTATTCTGGGCAGGAATCGATCCCCTCCCCTGAAGAATTTCTCGAAGCAAACCGCAATGCTTATTTCTTGGCGTACGATTCGCGGATTACAACCAGTGGTCCCCACCAGGTGAGTGCCGAAGTCAATTTTAATGGACAAGATTATGCTTCACTGGTGCAAGAGTTTGATCTAGAAGTAATGCCACCAAGTATAGCCTTTGTTTCGCCCCCAATGGAGATCGAACGGATTAATCTAGCAGAAGAGGGTGATCCCGAGGTGCTGTCCCCAAACTCTCAGCAATTGGAATTGATGGTTGAATTCCCGGACGGGCATGTTAGATCGCTTAAGGAATCGAAACTCTATGTCGACGGGGAGCTGACAGAAATTAACCAGACCGATCCATTCGACCAATTCACCTGGGATTTGAGCGAGTATACGTCCAGCGGGGAGCACATTCTGGTAGTCGGAGTCGAAGATAACCTGGGATTGACTGGAAAGACCGTTGAAATCGCGATTCAAATCACTATTGGTGATTCTGGAACGAGCGCATTGGGGGTTGTTTCACAAAACCGGACCGTGCTAGCTGCTATTGTTGTTGCGATTTCAGGTGCCGTCTTGCTGCTGGTTTTGGTCCTTGGAGGCAGATTGCGTCCTGGTGTCATTAGAGAATTTCGACGTCGTAAAAAGCTATCTGACCCTGTTACGCAGCCTGTAGTGTTCCATCCGGAACAGACAACCCAATCTCGCTCGACTTGGATCGATCGTTTTCAATGGCCAAGAGGACGCATAACCTCCAAATCCTATGCACATATGGTCCCTTTATCCGATTCCAACCAGGAAGATAGCAAACCACCTATTGCAATCACCAGCGAACGAGTGACCTTTGGGAGAGATGCTGGTCAGGCTGATCAGGTGATTAAAGATGACTCGGTGGAGAGTTTGCACGCCAGGCTACAGCGGGAATCGAAAGGAGTTTTTCGGCTGTCCGATGAAGGGTCTATAGCTGGTACTTGGGTAAATTACTCGCCTGTGTCTAAAGAAGGGACGATACTTGAGCAAGGAGACTTAATTCACCTCGGCCGAGTTGGTT
>JAUWLJ010000032.1 GCA_030613705.1 Chloroflexota bacterium | reverse complement strand
AAAATCATTGGCGTTCAATCTGATCACCCAGAAAAATCAACTGTTGAATCTCACTGTTGGTAATTTACACCTATATGATGGCTATGATACACTTTCAGGCAGATCCCAAATAATGACATTAATTTACACAATTTTAATAACTTAATATCACGAAGAGGACATCTTGCTGACAACAATTGAAAAAATCATCATCATCGTGGCAATCTTGCTTTCAACATATGCAGCTTATCGGGTCAGCCTGCGAATTATCCTGGTTATCGGTCGTGGACAGGGAAGTGTGGATTGGAGATTAATACCTAATCGATTAATCGAGGTGATCTTTAAGACCGGTACATTTCAACCTGTGTTCCGCTTCAGGATATTGCCGAGTCTTTTCCATGCATATATCGGGTGGGCTTTTATTTTTTATCTTCTAGTCAATGCTGGTGATGTATTGGAAGGACTTATCCCGAATTTTGAATTCCTCGGGGTTGGCACACTGGGAAATTTGTTCCGACTAACTGCTGATGTATTAAGCGTGGCAGCTATTATCGGAATGTTGGCATTAATCATTCGTCGCTTTGTAATCAAACCAGATAATTTAACTACGCGGCAAGATATTTTGATCTCAGAGAAAGCGCGGCAAGGCATACCACGCGATTCCGCCATCGTGGCAGGTTTTATCTTAATTCATGTTGGCGCGCGTTTCACCGGACAATCCTATAAAATTGCCATACATGGTAGTGATCCCTGGCAGCCATTCGCAAATGCTCTGGCCAATCTTTGGGCAGGTATTAGCCTGTCATCCTTAACAATTGGATTTCACATACTTTTCTGGCTTGCTCTCGGTACGATTCTGTTATTCATCCCCTATTTTCTTAATTCCAAGCACCTGCACCTGATTGTCGCCCCGATAAATTTTCTAATTCGACCGGAAAGACGTTCGACCGGTGAATTGAGCAAGTTGGATTTTGACGATGAAAGCATAGAGCAATTTGGTGCAACTCATATCGAAGACCTTGAGTGGGAATTGATCCTGGATGCTTATGCCTGTATCATGTGCTATCGTTGCCAGGAAGTATGCCCGGCCTACAACACTGGTAAAGTGCTATCACCTGCTGCGATGGAGATTAATAAGCGCTATTTCCTGAACAGCGAAGGAGCGAGACTGGCGAGCGGGGAGAGGAGTCAAATACCGCTAACTGAATATGCCATCTCCCCTGAAGCAGTCTGGGCCTGTACTGCATGCGGCGCATGCAATGATATCTGTCCGGTGGGAAATGAACCGATGAGAGATATTCTCGATATTCGCCGGGCACTTGTCCTGATGGAGAATGATTTCCCTGAGCAACTCCAGACAGCTTTCCGAGGCATGGAACGTACTGTAAATCCCTGGAATGTTCCCCCCGCTGAACGGATGAAATGGGCAGAGGGTTTGGTAGTTCCGACGGTTGATCAGAATCCAGATGCAGATCTGCTATGGTGGGTTGGTTGCGCGCCTGCAACTGATACCAGGGCTCAAAAAACCTCCCGAGCATTCGCTGAGATTCTAAATTCAGCTGGAGTCAATTACGCGGTCCTAGGAGAAAATGAACAATGCACAGGGGATTCAGCACGCCGGGCTGGGAACGAATTTCTGTTTAGCGAATTGGCTCTTGCGAATGTAGAGCTGCTCAACGAGGTTAAACCAAAACTGATCGTCACCACCTGCCCGCATTGTCTGCACACCATTAGTAATGAATATCCAGCTTTTGGCGGGAATTATCAAGTTATCCATCATACCCAACTGATTAATGAATTAATCAAACAGGGTCAATTAAAATTAAATACGGATAATAACGATACATTAACCTTCCATGACCCCTGTTACCTTGGACGACAAAACGATATTTTCAACGATCCTCGCCAGATATTAACTCTTACTCAAACCAATCTTGTGGAAATGCCACGGAATGGACGTAAATCATTCTGCTGCGGTGCGGGCGGGGCTCAAATGTGGAAAGAAGAAGCAGAAGGAACTGAACGAATCAATGCTGATCGTTTCCAAGAAGCGCAAAAAACGGGGGCAGATCAGCTTGCAGTTGGATGCCCATTTTGCATGGTCATGCTCAATGATGCCAAGAAGGATGCCAACAGCAATATGGAAGTTCTCGATATTGCCGAGATAATTGTTCAATCGATAGATAAATCATGAAATTGGGGAAACTACTAATTCTTGGTAACAGCCTCAAACACCTGCAAGCGTGCATAACCATCATTCCTGGAGAGAATCAGCTACAAAGACAAAACCTACGCTCCCGTCCATATAAATTAAACCTTCCCATTGAAATTAAGTTTATACTCGAGGGAGCGGCGCGCGCTACTCCCTCTTTTTGTTTAAGGACTCAATTATGAGGTGTTCAGGATCAACTAGAATGAGTTCAAGGAGCACCCATGACGGACATTAAAAACACAAGTCAGGAAATTACTATTAATCCCGAGGAGATCATTGCAGATTATCGGTTGGTCTACCATAGCCGACAGGTGAGTTTGGTTAGCCGGCGTGAAGTTATGAGTGGGAAAGCGAAATTCGGCATCTTCGGGGATGGCAAGGAACTGCCGCAAATTGCGATGGCTAAAGTTTTTCGCAAAGGGGACTTTCGCTCAGGGTATTATCGCGATCAAACTTTTATGTTTGCGATTGGTGCCTTGAGTACGATTGAGTTCTTCGCCCAATTGTACGCCCATGGAGATGTAGAAGCTGATCCAGCAACTGCTGGTCGATCGATGAATGCCCATTTTGCAACGCGCAGCTTGAATCCTGATGGCACATGGAAGAACCTGATGGAAATTTACAATTCCTCACCAGATATATCGCCAACTGGTTCACAAATGCCTCGCCTGGTTGGATTAGCGTATGCATCGCGTCTTTACCGGGAAATTGAAGAGCTGCAACCCTATACAGAGTTCTCTAGAGGGGGTGATGAAATTGCATTTGGAACAATCGGAAATGCTGCCACTGCAGAAGGCATGTTTTGGGAAGCAGTAAATGCGATTGGCGTTCTAAAATCACCAGCATTAATTTCCATATGGGATGATTGTTTCGGGATTTCAGTTTCTAGCGAACACCAATTAGTTAAGCAGAACATCTCCAATCTCATCGAAGGTTTCAGACGGGAACCGAAATCTGACAGGGGATTCGATATATTTACAGTCCAGGGATGGGATTATCCATCACTTATGCAAAAATATCTACAGGCAGCTGAAACCGTCAGGCGCAAGCATATCCCTGCTATCATTCATGTCATTGAATTAACCCAACCCCAAGGACATTCTACTTCCGGGAGCCATGAGCGTTATAAAAGCAAAGAGAGGCTAGCCTGGGAAGCCGAATTCGATTGCCTGGTTAAATTCCGAGAGTGGATAACTGACAGAGATCTCGCAACTTCTCAAGAATTAGACCAATTAGAAAAGGAAGAGCGACACCTTGTTGAAGAGTGCCGCAAGAAAGCCTGGCAAGCTTATATCTCACCGATTCAAAATGAACGGGAAGAACTTGCCGATCTCATCGCTGACCTCGCAGAAAAATCAGGCCATTCTGATCAGCTTGAGGAAATTCGAAAGAATCTTCTTGCCATCCCAACACCCTTTCGCCGGGATGCGATGTCCGCGGCACTTAAAGCATTGACCCTTGTCAGGGATGAAACGCTACCCTCAAAAAGTCAACTACTCGAATGGAAAAACTCCCAAATGGCAGTGAATGAAGAGCGAAACAGCTCTCACCAATTCAGCCAATCTTCCCGGGCAGCTCTTGATGTACCGCTGATTGAGCCAGTTTACTCCAAAGATTCACCTAAAGTTTATGGTTTTGAGGTGTTGAATGCCTTATTTGATAAAGCGCTGGAGCGGGACCCGCGCGTGATTGCCTTTGGAGAAGATGTTGGAAAACTCGGTGATGTCAACCAGGGATTTCGTGGCCTTCAAGAGAAATATGGGGAGTTGAGGGTTTCAGACACCGGGATTCGTGAAGCTACTATTATCGGACAAGCTATCGGAATGGCAATGCGAGGTTTACGACCGATCGCTGAAATCCAATACTTGGATTATCTATTGTATGGATTGCAGATAATGTCCGACGATCTGGCAACCTTGCAATGGCGGACAAAGGGGGGCGCGAAAGCACCCGTAATTATCCGTACTCGCGGCCACCGATTGGAAGGGATTTGGCATTCTGGATCTCCCATGGCCGGCATTATCCACCTGGTGCGTGGGATATACGTGCTCGTTCCCAGAAATATGACTCAAGCAGCTGGATTCTACAATACTCTGTTGCATTCTGATGAACCCGGATTAATCATTGAAGTATTAAATGGCTACCGGTTGAAAGAAACCCTGCCAGACAATGTGGGTGAGTTCACTGTGCCACTAGGCATTCCCGAGGTAATTCGTCAAGGGGTGGATATCAGTGTCGTCACATACGGGGCTACCTGCCGGATTGTGCTGGAAGCAGCAGAACGCCTGAACCAGATAGGTATCGATACTGAGGTGATTGACGTCCAATCTTTATTACCGTTTGACATTCATGCAGCAATTCTTGAATCTTTGAAAAAGACCGGTCATATCCTCTTCGTTGACGAGGATGTCCCCGGCGGTACAACTGCCTATATGCTGCAGGAAGTGATCGAAAAACAAAGCGGTTACTATTGGCTTGACTCACCGCCACGAACTCTCCCAGGAAAAGCCCATCGGCCAGCCTATGGATCCGATGGGGATTATTGGTCAAAACCCAACTCTGATCAAGTGTTTGAAATGGTTTATCAGATAATGAGTGAATCTGATCCCACGAATTACCCAAGTTATTTTTAAAGTGTACTATTATAAGCTGGAGGAAATATGGCCATCCAAGTATTAATGCCTCAGCTTGGTGAATCTGTCGTCGAAGGTACAGTGAGCAAGTGGTTGAAAGACATCGGCGATGAGATAGAGGAATTTGAACCTCTGCTCGAGGTCAATACAGACAAAGTCGATTCAGAAATACCAAGTCCCGGGGAAGGTACAATCCTCGCCATCCTGGTCGCAGAAGGTACTACGGTGGACGCCGGAACCTTATTAGCATGGATAGGAGAAGAGGGTGAGGCCATCCCAGCAGGTGGAGAAATTGTATCTGTGAAGGAAGAATCTGGGAAATCTGTATCAGAACAGGACGCTACGGGTCATGTGAAACCGTCACCCACCGTTCCGCATGCAGGTCGTAACAATGAACTGGGATTTATTTCCCCTGTCGTGGCAAAAATATCTCGTGAAGAAGGCATTGATTTAACTCGGGTCAAGGGCACCGGGCAAGGTGGTCGCATCACGAAAAAAGATGTCTTAGCCTATCTTGAGTTGCATAGGGAATCGATGCAAATTGGTGGGGTGACTGGAAAGATCGATTCACCGGTTGAAACTCCGCCATCAAGAACGCAGCAACCATCACAAGAGATTATCCCTGGAGAAATCCTGCCGCATACAATTGTCCGGCGCTCTATTGCTGATCACATGGTAAAAAGCAAGCAAATATCCCCGCATGTGACCACCGTAATGGAAGCGGATATGAAGAACATTGTAGCCCATCGTCAAAGTAATAAAGCAGTGTTCTCCCAGGATGGGGTCAATCTTACTTTCACAGCATATTTTATTTCAGCCGCTGTGACAGCATTAAAAAGATATCCCATTGTCAATTCTTCATGGTCCGATGAGGGCATCTTGATTAAAAAAGATATCAATATTGGCATGGCCACGTCACTTGGGGAGGAGGGATTGATCGCCCCAGTGATCAAGAATGCTGACCGGTTATCATTACTTGGGTTAGCGAGTACGATTAACGACCTGGCGAATCGCGCCCGGGACCACCAGCTAAAACCAGATGAAGTCCAAGGTGGCACATTCACCATCACCAACCATGGCACCAGTGGTTCTCTTTTTGCATCCCCCATTATCAATCAACCACAAGCTGCGATTCTCGGCATAGGTGTTATCGAGAAGCGTGTGGTCGTGATCGATGATGCCATTGCCATCCGCCCCATGGTGTATCTATCACTGACTTTCGACCATCGCGTCCTGGACGGTGCTATCGCTGATTATTTCTTGGGCAAAGTGGTAGAATCTTTGCAGAATTGGGCATAATTTCTAGGCAATTTTTATCAAGAAAAATCGATAAAGAGAACATCTGACGACAGGAGAACTGCATGAAAAGCTATGATGTCATTGTAATCGGCGCGGGACCGGCTGGTTATGTATGTGCGATACGCGCAGCTCAACTTGGGCTGAATACCACGATTATTGATAAACAATGGCTGGGAGGCGTATGCCTGAATATCGGCTGCATCCCGTCAAAAGCATTGCTGAAAAATGCCGAGGTCGCTTACACTTTGCGTGAACGAGGCAGGGAGTTCGGCTTTTCGTTCGAGAATCTCAAATTAGATTACAGTGCAGCGGTAAAACGCAGCCGCAAGGTATCCAACCGCCTGACAAAAGGTGTCGGATTCTTGATGAAGAAAAACAAAATTGATGTTCACATGGGGGCAGCTAAGTTTACAGCTCAAAATACGATTGAACTCATTTATTCAGATGGTAAGACAGAAACCATCCAGGGAAAGAATATCGTCGTGGCGACTGGCGGCAGTGCTTTTGTTCCCCCAGGATGGGAGGTTGATGGCGAGCATATCCTTACCTATAACGAAGCGATCCTCCAAGAACGGCTTCCAAAATCCGTAATCATCATTGGCTCCGGGGCAATCGGTGTCGAATTCGGAACAATCTGGAACTCATACGGAGTTGAAGTCACCATCGTGGAGATGCTTCCCAATATCGTACCGTTAGAGGACGAAGAAGTGAGTAAGGAGCTGGCCAAAGCCTTTAAAAAACAAGGCATCAATGTGTTGACAAATCATAAAGTTGCCTCAGTGGTTGCAAAAGATGGCAGCGTTGAAGTCGTCGTTGAAAACAATGGCGAAAGTAATAAAATACAAGCAGAACAGGCATTAATCGCAATTGGGGTTAAACCAAACAGCCAAAATCTTGGCTTAGAAGACATCGGTGTCGAGGTATCTCCACAGGGGATGATAGCAATTGACGAACGTATGGCAACCAATGTACCGGGCGTTTGGGCGATTGGTGATGTAACTGGGAAGTTAATGCTGGCACATGTTGGTTCAGCTCAGGGGATAACCTGTGCTGAAAATATAGCTGGGGTTGAAACCATCACCTTGGATTATGAGATGCTTCCAAAGGTCACTTTCTCTCATCCCCAGGTGGCCTCATTTGGAATGACTGAAGATGTGGCCAAGGAGCGGGGCTATGAGGTGAAGGTCGGTCGATTTCCATTTCAAGCCAGTGGAAAAGCACTTGGATTGGGTGAATCAGCTGGTTGGGTAAAAATCATCACAGATGCGAAGTATGGGGAGATTCTGGGAGCCCATATGATTGGTCCTGAAGTAACAGAATTGCTACCAGAGCTGACCTTAGCCCAAATGATGGAGATCACCACAGCCGAGATCGCACGTAACGTCCACGCACACCCAACCCTTAGTGAGATCCTGATGGAGGCTGCTCACGGGGCTGAAGGGCGTTCGATCAACATCTAATGCTTATGAGGGAGGTGACGACTTGCCTCTCTCATTCTTATTCTATGTAAAGGTCTGGTAAAAATTCAAGGCGCGCGCCATTGATGACCGGTATTCCGCCCTGTCTGAGATCAGCGCTTGATTATATTCAGCCGACTTTTTACGCAATTCTAAATTCTCCAACGCCTTGATCACGGCATCTGCTAAAACAACCGGATCAGCAGGATCAATCAATGAACCGTTGATCCCGGGTTCAATCCATTCACGAATTGATTCCAAATCTCCAGCAATTGGGTAACAACCGCAAGCCATCGCTTCCAATAGCGTATTTGGGGTTCCATCGTGGATGCTTGGAGATACAGTGATTGCCGCACTGCGGAACAATTCAGCCATCTCTGCTCTGGGTACATAAGGAAGCAACTCAACTGCTGACCCGATTTCGAATTTGTCGATCCATTTTTGAACTTCCAACTTACCTTCCATTCCCAGGCAGATAAATTTTGTCTGGGGTAGACGGGCTAAAACATGCGGAATCGCCGCAAAGAAGGTGTCATTACGGATATATGAACGAACTCCGCGTGGATTAATCACCGTATTCGATCTCGAGCTCGAAGCACCGGTCGGGGGATAGAATAAATCAGTTTGGATCCCTCCATTGCCAGGAACTACTATCGCGGGACGATCCTCCCCATAACCCCACCGATAAGCCAATTGGAGATCACGGAGACAATCGGTGTGCAACCCATCTGCTCTGGCTATCGTTCGTTCGGTATAGCTCTTCATCCAGGGAGTCGCCCCGGCATGTAATGTGAAATCATTCCCCCAAACGGAGATTATCAAGGCTGGCTTTTTTGTCTCTTGCAGAGCATGAGCTGCCAAGATTCCTTCGAACGGGATACGCAGGGCATGCACCAGGTCTGGTTGAATCTCCGTTATTAATTTCCTTAATTGATTAGCCGCTGAGGGGATGGTCAGCGGGAAGAGAATCCTTCGCACGGAGGTCCTTAACTTCACAAAGGACGAACTCCAAAACAACCCTTCTCTACGATTGCCGCTATATCCAAGAGATTCATCCTTCTTCGCCTGGCTGAAAGCAACAGGCACAAAAGTAACCGATGCGAAATCTAGATCTGGCGTGCACTCGAACGTTGTAACAAGGTGAACTTCATCTTTTCGATCAATGAAATAAGCTATCCAATTTAATGCGATCGGTGAGCGTCCGTCAGCAACAAACAATAATCTCATTGACTATTTTCCGGGGTGGATCCGAAGGAGTTTAACATATTTACAAAAACCTTCACCATTTGTTCAATATTGATCTCGTCCTGAACAATTTTGATAGAGTTTTTGCCCATCTTACGTAAGCGAATGGGATCACTAAGAGCTTCTTGAAGAGTCTTTCGCAGTTCCTGTTCATTATTAGCTGGGATCAACCAACCATTACCAGATTTCACCAGATCCTCTTGCGTGCCATCTCCTTCAGCCACTATGACCGGCAGACCATAAGCCATGGCTTCTTGAACTGCCAGCCCACCTGTCCCAGGCAAGACAAATAAATCCGCTCGCAAGAAGTATTCTTCAAGCTCCGAACCATGTTTCCTACCAGGAAACTCTACAAAAGGGTAAATTTCATCTGCCAATTCCTGTAATTCAGCGCGTCCAGGCCCTTCACCCACAATCCAAAGTAGCGGCTGCAAACTTTCAGGCAGGGAGGCACAGGCACGCAAGAGGTTATCTATCCGTTTACGAGGTTGTATTCGACCGACAAAAAGCACCTTTGGACGCTCATCAAATTCAGGAGATCGTTTTGGTGGTTGCCCAGTTGGACGTGTCGCAACAGCATTCACAGCCACAAAAACTTGCTGATGAGGATCTGTTAACGATAAGTATTCGCCTGCCCCTCTGTGGCTATACGCAACAAGGGCATCTAGTTTACTGATGAAACTTTTTCTTGAGCGAATTCGCCATCTTGCGTTGAAACGCCCGATCGGGGAAGATTGGCTTTCAATTGGAGGAGCACCTAATCCCCATCCGATGACGGGTTTCTGCTGTTTATGCATCCAGCGGATTGCTCTACTGGTGCTGAGATATCTTGGATTTGCTTCTACGATCAATATGTCTGGGTTCCAATTCTCCAACCATTTTATGAATCCTTTTTGCCACAAGAAATAATATGGTGACTGGGCATTAAAAAAATGGAGGTTACGAGATTGGAAATACCTGGCAACTTGGAGATGGTCAGTGGTTGGAATAGATTCATCTGGATGGACCTCCCCGGCAAAGATGCTCAGACCGCCTTCGCAGACCTCAGCCAGAGAATCAAAAAAACCTGCTCGATAAGATGGAAGTACTCGCTGTTGAAGAGCTAATCTCCCTGGAAAAAATGTCCTCATTTCAATCATTTGGGAAAGCCACCAGATATGATTTCCAATCTAAATCCTGAATTTTTTTCACTCGAGGGTATTCAGGTTCCATTCTGCAAATTCGGTAATTCTCTTGCTTCAATTGATCCCAGGTGACTTGAGCTGCCTCATTTCCATGCAGCTCAATTAATAGAATCGGATGGTGAGCATGGAGAAGATTAACCATACCCGGAAGCGCCAGAACTTCACCGCCTTCGATATCAATTTTGACAATGTCCGGCAATAGATTTCCAGTGTCTTCAATAAAACCATCTATTGATATTCCCTCGACCTGGATCGCTTCCTCATAATCAACAGAATCTCGGCCAGCTGAGCCATTCACCTTTCCCATTCCAGTTGAAGGAGCAACCAGAAATTCAGCATCACCTGATTGATCCTGGACCGCAGCCTGGATGATAGTGACCATTTCCACAAAAGCATTTAATTCAATATTGTGGATTAAACGAATCACATTCGCTGGCAACGCTTCAAAGGCATATACATGACCTTGGGAACCAGTCCTCCTGGTAAAAAGGAGCGTAATAAAACCGATATTAGCGCCAATATCGTAAACGATTTGTCCTGGTTTAACCAGATCTGAAATCGCGGCCTGAAGTTCAGGTTCATAGGTCCCCAACCAATAATCTTTTTCCACCTTCAAGTCCAGGAGCATGTGCATCCCTTTGTTATCTCCAGCAGCGATTGTGACTTCGCTTAACCCTTCCGGTGCTGCTCGGTTTAAACTTGTCCTGATGAGATTCGCGAGGGGTTTATTCCTGTATAAGGCGCGTTTAGACGATTGTGGAAGAACCTGAGCAAGAAAGCCAGCTAAAGATAAAATGAGATTGCGAGCCCTCATAAAAACAACCTAATTACTTGAAATTCAAACCCATAAATCCGATCAACCGAGAAGCGATTCTAGATAATGGTCCACCATCTGATCTAGATCGAACGCTGATTCCGCTCGCTTCCGAGCTGTTTCCTGATAATGATCGAGATTTTTCAGTATTTCTAATGCGCTGCGAGTAAGGGCAGGGATATCTGGCGAATCAAGTCGCCATGGATCGCCCCCGTACGGTACCGCGATCCCTCCCTCACCATCCAAAAGTTCAGATAGGGCACCTGTATCGAATGCGGTTACAGGCGTTCCACAGGCGAGAGCCTCAACCACTGAATTCGGGCAGGCTGCATTGATATCCGCAGAGAAATAAATGTGTGCACTCCGATAAATTTCCGCTATCTGGCTGTGAGGAACTGACCCTGCCCAATTGATATAGGTTCTTCCATTCTTCCCATGACGAGTAATCCAACTTTCCCAGTGCTCTCTGGTTGCCTGCGATACTTTTCCCACTACCATTAATTCTACCTGCTGGCCGGAATTGTGGCTATGCGCAAGGCGCGAGGATAGTTTTACTGCATTCTCCAAGCCAAATTCATAACCACCCAGTAAGCTACCTTCCACCATAAGCAAACGGATGAATTCATCCGGACGATCCGCGCCGTCTCCTGGTGAAAACTCCACTAGATTGACACTATTGTGGATCACTTCATTCGGGCAGTTAGTTTTCCCTTTCACCCTCTCCCACCAACCGCGTGAGAAATTGCTCTGGTATACAATTTTATCCGCCAAAGATGAACGGATAGA